>DASRJW010000100.1 GCA_035649275.1 Candidatus Krumholzibacteriia bacterium | reverse complement strand
CGACAGACAGGTTTGTTGGCCGCGGACTGCTGGAACCGCAGCGGCCAGCGAAGTGAGCATGAGACAATTCGCCGACCCCAGCGGACCCGACGCGGGCTTCGAGAACGGACGATTCCACATGGATGCGACCCTCCCCCGGCGATGCGGTCATCGTCGCGCGGGTATGGTCAGGGTCAAATCATACCACGCGCGAAACGGACGGACGGCCATGTTGGTCACGGGATGGAACGCGCCTCGGTTATTTCGTTCTGGACGGGGCGCAGTATCGCATCGGGTTGGCATCATGCGCGACCCATCCCCACTCCCAGTTCAGGTCGGCACTTGGAGCGGGCTGAAGCGGGCGTATCGTTGACGGTCGGAGGCTGGCGTCGAGGGCGAAGCCGAAGCGCTGTCGAAGGAATAGAAGGCGCCGTCACTCCCACTCGATGGTGGCGGGGGGCTTGGTGGTGACGTCGATGGCGAGGCCGCTCACCGCGTCGAAGCGCAGGAGGTCGCGCCGGAGCTCAGCGATGCAGGCGTCGCCGAGGGAACCGGGGCGGGCGGTCATGGCGCGCTCCGACAGCACCGGGCGCACCACCACGAGCTCCTCGCCGCGGCCATCCAGGCGGAGCGGTACCAGGACCGTGGGGCACTGCCAGATCTCCTGCATCAGTCCATGCCGCTCGAGAGCGCGCATGACGATGTCGTCGAGCTTGCGCAAGAGCTCGAGTCTCCGGCGGGTCACTGTCGCCGGGACGAGCTCGACGCGCCGTGGCAGCCGCCCGCTGCACTCGTAGAGGCAGCGATTGATGCCGTGCACGCGCTTGGCGAGGGACGTTGCCAGCGCCGTCAGGCGCTCCCAGCCCGGGTCGGGGCCGACGAGGAGCAGCGGGTGCTCGTAGCTACGCAGATCCGCCTTCACGCCCACCGAGCGCACGGGAAGTGGCAGGCAGCGTAACGCGGCGATCGCCGGCTCCCGTGACGCAGCCTCGCGCACAACGCGATCGCTCTCGTCTTGCAAACGGGAAGCGTCGTATTCCGGCGGGACCGAAGCGGCGCAGGCCACGCGGATTCCGAGGCCGGGGCCGGGGAACGGATGGCGCTCGAGGCTCGCCGGGTCGAGGCCGAAGGCGCGTCCGAGCTCCCGCACCTCGGTCTTGTAGAGGTCCCGGAGCGGTTCCACCACTTTGCCCTGCCGGATCATCGCCTCGATCAGCGGGACGCGATTGTGGTGCGTCTTGATGAGGTCGGCGCGCTTCGTGCCGCCGGTCTCGATGGTGTCCGGGTAGATCGTGCCTTGACCGAGGAGGGCGTGCTCCAAGTCCAGCTTCGCCGCCTCGCGCTCGAACACCGCGACGAAGGTATCGCCGATCGCCTTGCGCTTCGCCTCCGGATCGGTGAGCCCTTCGAGCGCTCCCAGGAACTCATCCGACGCATCGACGACGTGCAAGCTGGAGCCGAGCCCGAGGGCGTGCAGCGCTGCTGCCACACGGGCGCTCTCGTCCTTGCGCATGAGGCCGTTGTCGATGTGCAGGAGCTGCAAGCGCTCCGTCCCCAGCGCTCGCTGGAAGAGCAGCGCAGCGACGGTGGAATCGACGCCGCCCGAAGCCAGGAGCAGGACGTGCCGATCGCCCACCTCGTCGCGGATGGCGGCGGCACGCGCTTCGATCTGCTCGCCCACGGCCCAGTCCGCCTGGGCGCCGCAAATGCCGACGGCGAAGTTGTGGAGGATGCGCGCCCCGCACGGTGTGTCGTCCACCTCGGGGTGGAACTGCAGGCCGTACTGGCGCCGCTGTTCGCAGGCGATGGCAGCGTTGCGGTGCGACTGCCCGGCGTCGGCGCCACCGGTGGAGTAACCGAGTTCGACGAAGCCGCCGGCCAAGTGCGTCACCGTGTCGCCATGGCTCATCCACACGGGTTCCGCGGGAGCCAGACCGGCAAAGAGCGGCGAATCCGCCAGGCGGTGCAAGGTGGCGGCGCCGTACTCGCGCTGGGAATTCGCCACGCTGCCGCCAGCGTGCTTGGCGATTTCCTGGTGGCCGAAGCAAAAGCCCAGCACCGGCAAGCCCAGATCGAGCACCCCGCGGCTCCAGCCGGAGTCCTCGTCATGGGCGGAGAGTGCCGGACTCCCCGAGAGAATCAGGCCCTTGTAGTGGCGGAAGGAATCCGTCGGGTCGTCTGGATCGCGGATCTCGGCGCGCACACCGAGGGCGCGCACCTTCGTGGCGATGAGATGGGCGTACTGGCCGCCGAAGTCGAGGACGGCGATGGTGTCGTGAGTCTGGCTGTCGCGCACCGGAGAATCTTGCCTCGGCAGTTCGTGTTCGTCAAGGCATCGAGAGCATCACGGGTGCTTGCGGACGAAAGCGGTCTTACCGGAACGGGCGAGTTCCCGGGTGACCACCTCGGCCGCGTCGCTGTTTTCGAAGGGCCCGGCGAGGACGCGGTAGAGGTTCTCGGAGAATCCCACTTGCAGGGCCATTCCCAGGGAGCCAGAGTTCTGCAGCAGTTCTTGCGCGCCACGTTCGTCGCGGAAGGCACCGATCTGCACGAAATAGAGCGGAGCCTCGCCTTGGGCGCCACCGCTTGTCGCAGCCGCCGTCGTCGTGGGGTTGGGCGTAGCTGCCGTCGAGACCGCTGCCTGTGTCGGCGCTGCCGCCGGCGGCGTCCGCAGCGAGGACTCGGTGACGAATGCGGGCGCCGGTTCCTTGGGCGCTGGCGGAGCTGTGTCCTCCCCACTGGGAGCGGCGCTCGCAGCGGAAACAGCAATGTTCCGGCCCGGCGGCGGCGCCACCTTGGTGAGGCGCACCTTCGTCGTACCGTCCTTGCGGAAGCCCAGCACGTCGGCCGCCGCGCGGCTCACGTCGATGATGCGCCCGCGCGCGAAGGGACCGCGGTCGTTGATGCGGACGATCATATTCCGGTCGTTGTCGAGGTTGTGGACCCGCACCAAGCTCCCGAGCGGCAGGGTCGGGTGTGCAGCGGTCAAATTCGACGGATCGTAAGTCTCCCCCGAAGCCGTCGGACGACCCGCGAAACCGGGGCCATACCAGGATGCGACGCCCGTTTGGGTCCAGCCCGCATCGTTATCCTGCGCGAGCGCTGCAGCGCCGAGGCAGCAGGAAGCCAGCGCCAAAACACCCCACCAGGCGCGGAGTCGGTGCCGGCCAATCGACCATAAACAATTATGGGTCAAGATGTTATGCAACACCAGGCGCCGTCCGGCGTGATCGAACAGATGCGTACGTCCTTGCCCGTGCATCTTTTGCTCCAGACGTCCAGACGCGAAGTGCGGCGATGACTGCGAAGACCTTGGACTTAGATACTTCGGGTCAGGCTTCCTTGGCAACCCCAGATTTGTCTGGATGGGGCGATTCTCCCGCATGGGAAACAACGCGCCCCTGACCTCCAGATGACGTGCGGTGAAGCGAAAGTCGAGCCTGGAACTGCGGGTGGGCACTTGCGGCTGCAAGACCTGCGTACCCAAGGTCTGCTCCTTCACCCAGGGGTCTGTTTTACATCACCCAGATCCCGGCTTCATTAGAAGGGCCGGGAGTGGCTAGAATCCTCCCATGCTGCGAGTCGGTGTCATCGGCCTCGGCGTGCACGGTTTGCGCTACGCGCGCCACCTGGCTCGGGACGTTCCCGGAGCCACCCTGGCGGCGGTGTGCCGCCGGGACGGGCACCAGGCCGAGCGCGTGGGGCGCGAGTTCGGCGTGCCGCATTTCACCAACCCCGAGGCGCTCCTGGAGCACCCGGGTGTGGATGCCGTCGTCATCGTGACGCCGCCGCCCACGCATCTGCTGCTCGCGACGCTCGCCCTCGAGCGCAGCAAGCCGGTGCTCCTGGAAAAGCCGCTGACGCAGGCCCTCGACGAGGCCTACGAGCTCGAGCGGGTGGTGCAGGAGACGGGGACGCCGCTACTCCTGGGTCAAACGTTGCGCTACAACGTGTCGCTGCAGCTCGCGCGCGCGGAGCTGGATCGCGTCGGTCCAGTGCGCTCGCTGACCGCCTCGCAGCGCTTGCCGCGCACCAATCTGGCCTGGCAGAACACCGAAACCACGCACCCGCTGGGCTCGATCCTCAACACCGGCGTGCACCTCTACGATCTCGTACGTTGGCTCCTGGGCCTCGAGTTCGAGCGCATCTACTGCGTGGCGCACCGGGTGGAGAACCCGTTCCACGAGGATCTGTTCAAGGTGCTGGCGACGCTGCGCGATTCGGACACGCTCGTCGCCCTCGAGGTGGCCAAGTGCACGCAGTCGCGCTCGTCGAGCTTGGAGATCGTCGGGGAGCGCGGGCAGCTGTGGGTGGATTACCAGCTGGATCAAGTCGTGTACGTGGAGGGCAACGAGCGCACACTACTGCGCCAAGCCAAGCCCGAGCCTACGCTGCCGCCCTTGCTCGCGGATTTCGCCCGCTGCATCGAGCGCTTCGAGCCCATGCCGATCACCGTGCGCGACGGCCTCCGGAGCCTCGAGGTGGTCGAGGCCTGCTACCGCTCCCTCGCCGAGAGCCGGCACGAGTTCGTCTCGCGCCCGCATCGCGTCACCCCGCCGCGGGAGCAGGAGTGACGCGCCAAGCTCAGCCGCCGCCTCCGCCCACGTTCGCCCCGGGCTCCACCATTGTCGACGGGTCCAGCACCTTGTCGAGCTCGGCGGCCGAGCGCTTGGTCTCGCGCAGCGCCACCTGCTTCACCGTCTCCCCCGATTTCGCTGCCTTGTAGGCAATGGCCGCTGCCGCGTCGTAGCCGATCACGGGCGCCAAGGCGGTGCAGATCGCCAGACCCTTCTCCACCATCTCGGGCCCCTTCGGCGTCGCCTTCAGCCCGTTCACACATTGCCGCGCCATGTTCCGGCACGATGCCGCCAGCAGCTCCACCGACTGCAGGAGGTTGTGCGCCGCCACCGGCATCATCACGTTGAGCTCGAGAAGGCTGCCGGCCTGGCCCGCGATCGTCACCGTCGCGTCATTGCCGATCACCTGCGCGCACACCATCGTCATCGACTCGATGATGACCGGGTTCACCTTGCCCGGCATGATCGACGAGCCCGGTTGCACGGCCGGGATCTCCAGCTCGCCGATCCCGGCTCGGGGACCGCAGCCCATGAAGCGGATGTCGTTGCCGATCTTCATCAGGCTCACCGCGATCGTCTTCAACGATCCCGAGGCCTCGACGATCGCGTCGATCGTCGCCTGCGCCTGGAAATGGTTCTTCGTCTCGCTCAGTTCCAAACTGGTCCGCTGCCGCAGCTTGGCGATCACCTGGGAAGCGAACTCAGGGTGCATGCCGATGCCGGTGCCGACCGCCGTGCCCCCCAGCGGCAGCACGCACAGCTCCGCCAGCGCCTTCGACGCCCGCTGCCGCCCGTACTCCAGCTGGCCCGCGAAGCCCAGGAACTCCTGCCCGAGCCGGATCGGGGTCGCGTCCTGCAGGTGCGTCCGCCCTGTCTTGATGCTCTCCCAGAACTCCTTCGATTTCTTCCGCAGTGACTCCTCGAGCTCTTGCATCGCCGGCAGCAGCTCCTGCTGGATGGTGACCGCCGCCGCCAGCTGGATCGCCGTCGGGATCACGTCGTTCGAAGACTGCCCGCGGTTCACGTGGTCGTTCGGGTGGACCGGCTGGCGCGAGCCCAGCGGGCTGCCCAACGCCTCGTTGGCGACGTTCGCGATCACCTCGTTGGCGTTCATGTTCGTCGAGGTCCCGGACCCGGTCTGATAGATGTCGATCGGGAAGTCCACGTCGTGCTTGCCGTCGATCACCTTCTGCGACGCCGCAACGATCGCCTCCGCCAGCTTCGCCTCGAGCTGACCGAGATCCTTGTTGACCTCGGCGGCGGCCTGTTTGATCTGACCGATGGCGCGAATGAACGACCTGCCGAAGCGGAGACCGCTGATCGGGAAGTTCAACAGCGCCCGTTGGGTCGTCGCCCCGTAGTAGGCCGATGCCGGCACTTCCAGTTCGCCCATCGAGTCCTTTTCCTTGCGCATCCTCGGCGCGGTCATGCAACTCTCCTCTTCGGCGACCTGCCTTGCTCTCTTGCGACCTCTCGAGTCGTCCCCGCTCCCCGGCGGGGAGGGTACACGCGCCAGGCGCTGCAGAGAAGTCGCCGTCGGGGTTGCCACCAAGGCTCTCGGCGTCGAGAATCTGCGACGACGCGGAGGACGCCCGGTGCACCCACAGTTGCAAGCGATCACGGATGAATACGAGAGCGCCGGGGTACGCCTGCGCCGCCTGTTGGAGACCGTGCCTGCGGAACGCTGGGCGGAGC
Organism: Candidatus Krumholzibacteriia bacterium; assembly: GCA_035649275.1. NCBI lineage: Bacteria > Candidatus Krumholzibacteriota > Candidatus Krumholzibacteriia > Candidatus Krumholzibacteriia bacterium. Next base: position 3,207 of record DASRJW010000100.1, on the reverse strand, counting down.
GACCCGCGCCGGAGCGCTGGTCCATCGCCGAGTGTGTCGGCCACCTGAACTTGACGACCGAGGGCTTTCGACCGCTTGTCGAGGCTGCCCTCGCCGAAGGGCGCCGGCGCGGCGGACCGGCGCCGGAGCACTACCGCCGGGATTTCGTCGGCTGGTTGATGTGGCGGACGGCCGGACCCCCGGCGCGGGTGCGAGTCAAGACCACGGCACGCTTCGTTTCCCAGAGCACCGCGCCGGCGAGGGGGCTGGTGACCGAGTTCGAGCGCTTGCAGGCGGAACAGCTGCGCTGGGTCGCGGCGGCGGACGGTTTGCCCCTCGGCTCACTGCAGATCACCAGTCCCTTCAATGCGCGCCTCAAGTACAACCTCTACTCCTTGCTCACCATCCTGCCACGGCACGAGCACCGCCATCTCTGGCAAGCCGAGCAAGCCTGGCAAGCCCTGCAGCAACGCTCCTAGAAGTCCAGGTCGCCGTCGTCGTCCCAGCCGCCCCGCATCCGAGGTCCCAGCGGGGAGCGCAGGCGCCGTTCGTGGGCGCGGGTTTGCAACAGTTCCTTCAACTCCGCGCGCTGCTTCGGCGTCAGCACCTCGCGCACTTGCATGCGCAGGTCGAAGGTCGCCGACTGGACCGCGGCGCGGGCCTCGAGCAGGTTCTGGTGCGCCCGGCGCAGCGCTTCGGCTTGCGCGTTGTCCTCCGCCATGAGGTCGTGCAGCTCGATGCGCGCTTCCATGAGCGCCTGTGTCTTCGGCATGATTTGCGCCGGAGCGCTCTTGCGGATCCCCTTGAGACGCGCCACCTGTTCGTCCGACAGCTTCAGTTTCTCTGCGGCGTCCAAGATGCCCGTGCCGATCCCGTCGACCTTGAAGTGAGCGTCATGGCCGGGATGACCCGGTTTGGGCGCCGCACCGGCGGTGTCGACAGAGCCGAGGAGGAGGGCGAGCAAGACCGCGGTGATCAGTGCAACACCGAGGAGCACGCGGTGCCGGTGTGCATGAGTGGGACCGCGAGGGGAGACGAGAGTCGGTTTCATGGTGGATCCTTTCGTTTCACAGTGGGGGCGTGGAAAGTGCAGTGATTCGTGCCCAGGCGCCGAACGTTCATTCATCCTCGTGTGGCCGGCCCCGGTCGTGACGGAAGCGCGGCCGGTCGATCGTCCAGCGCAGGTAGCGCTCGCGCTGCTCGGGTCGCAGGACGGCGAGCTCTGCCAGCATGGCTTCGGCGCTCAAGCTGTCGAGACGGATCTGAGCCTGGGAAACCTGGGCGCGGGCGAGGCGGGCGCTCGGCGCATCGGCACGGCGCAGGGCCTCGCGGAACTCGCGGCGGGCGAGGAACAGGTCGTGCCGCGCCGCCTGGAGCTCCGGACGCACGGCGCCCAAGTGCTCGTGCAGTGCCCTCCTCTGCGCCGGTTCGAGCCGGAGGGCCCGACCCATGATCGCGTCCCGCCGGCCCTGCCAGCGCGGCGAGAAGTCGGCAGGCCGACCGCCGCGCTCCTCGCTCACGGTTTCGCGCGCGCGCACGACGGCGATGGTGACGAAGGCCAGGTTGAGTCCCAGCGAGAACAGCAGCAGCAAGCGTCCGAGGTGGCGTCTCATCCTGTGCTCCGCGGACTGCACATGCGTCTCATAGTGCTCGCCTCGATCCGAAGGCGCAGTTCATCGAGAATCATCCGTCGCTTGCTGGGGCGCTCCGATCGAATCCTGGTTGTCCTGTCCCTGGGCAGCGGCGTCCGGCGCGAAGCTTTCCCCATACATGTCGATCAACCCTGCATCCGTTCCTTCGAGGAGACTCGCTTCCGCGTAGGGTGCGGCGGGCTCTGCGTCGCCACGCGGCGGTGTGAGCCAGAGGCCGAGAAGGAATCCGGCGATCCCGGTGGCCCAGGCAGTGGCGACCGCGGGCTGGGTGAGGACGCCCAGGAGGCGGGCAGCGGCGGAGAATGGCTGCGGCACCCGGTCGAGGAGCTTCGGTTCTTCGAGCCTCGCCGCCACGCCGCTCCAGAGGTCCGCAGCTCCCGGAACATGGGCTGCTTCGCTCCGCCCGAGGTCGCGGAGGAGCTGGCTCACTTGCTGCAACTCGTTGAATTCGAAGGCACAGGCTTCACAGGAGCGGATGTGCTCGAGGACCTGCGGCGATTCCGGACGGGCTGCGATTCTGAGCCGTTCGAACTCCAGGCACCGTGCGGCCACGGGACTCTCCCTTCTCCTTGTACAGCCCAATCCGCAACGGGTCGATTCCCGTCGCTCGCTCTTTCGCCACCAGTCCGGCTGGCGGGTGATTGTCGGGCGAAGGGGAACACCGCCGGACGCGAGGACGAGGTCACTCGACGACCGCCAGGCCCTCCGACCTACGGGCGGAGATCACGCAGGAGTGTGCGCAGCGTCCGCGTCCCCCGGGCGAGGAGCGACTCCGCCGCGTGCGGGCTCGTTCCAAGGGCCGCCGCGATGTCAGCGACCGGCATGTCCTCGTAGTAGCGCAGCAGCACCGCCAATCGCTGCCGCGCCGGGAGGCGCGACATCGCCCAGGCGAGGGCCCGGCGCATTTCCTCTGCCTGCAGCGCGCTCTCGGGAGCGAAGGAGGGCGGTGCAGGCAGGGAGGCGAAGATCTCCTCGGGGCGCGAGCTCGGTTCGCCGAGGAGCAGGGAAACGACTTTCCGCCGCCGCAACTCTTGTCGCGCCAGGTTGCCGGCGATGCGGAAGAGCCAGGCAGGGAAGCGGCCCTGGGCGCGATAGCGCGGCGCCGCACGATGGACGCGGAGGAAAGTCTCCTGGGCGAGATCTTCGGCGTCGCGGCTCGATGCCAGGGCTCGTTGCAGGAAGGCGAGCACCCGCGGCCCCCAGCGCTCGACGAGGACGCGGAGCGCTTCGCGGTCGCCGCGACCCGCAGCTTCGACGAGGGCATCGTCCCCCCGTTCGTGCAGAGGTGCGCTCGGCTCCACGCGCCCAGGCTACTCGGAGTGCAAGGCTCCGGGCCAGGTCAAACGGCTTGCTTCGCCGTCGACAGGGTGTGCACGACTCCTTAGACTCCAGCCGCACATGGCAGGAGTCGCGACGTTCATCCGCAGGTACTGGATTCCCCTCGGTATCGCCGCCGCTGGCGCGGCGCTCCTCGTCTTGCACGCCCTGGTTCTGCGCCGAATCTTCCTCGGCAACTCGGTGGACGATGCCTACATCTCCTACCGCTACGCCGACCACCTGGTGCGCGGGCTCGGGC
>DASRJW010000099.1 GCA_035649275.1 Candidatus Krumholzibacteriia bacterium | reverse complement strand
AGCCACCGGAGTATGGTTGTAGCGTCGAGAGGCTCGGGCCCCGCTCGCTTTCGATCCTTGCCTGGCTGCAAGACCCCAAGCTGCGTTTCCTCGCCGGCAAGACCAACTCGTTCCCGGTTTCCTTCCGGGCGGACTACTACTTCCCCGCCGCCATCGGGACGCGCTACCGCCGGCTCGGCAGCGGGGGCATCGACGTCTATGCCTTCAAGGAAGGTGTGGCGGACCCACGCGCCGCCCTGCGACGGGCCATGGAATCCCGCGCTGAGGGGTGAGTGCGTCACTCGGTCAACAAGTACTCCATCGTGGTCACGACCCGCACCTTCTTCTCCACCTGGCTCTGTTCCGTGACCGCCTGGGATTCGTCCCGCGGCAAGATCTGGAAGAGCCCTTGCGTGGCGCGGTGGATGCCGCCGATGCGGCTCCTCGAGTCGGCAGCGAACTGCTCGGCGCTCTCGCGGGCATTGCGGGTCGCCTCGGCGATCATGTCCGGTTTGATCTCGTTCAGCTTGGTGAACACGAACACCGGGCCGCCGAGGTCGTTGAGCACGACGCCGCGGCGCACGAGCTCGCCGGTGCGCTGCCCGAGTGCTGCGAGCATGTCGACCTTCTCGGTGCGCACGATGAGCGTTTGCTGCACGGTGTAGCGCGCTTCGCCCACCGGACCCGATCTCCAGGCCTGCGCCAGGACGTCCTGCACCTCCAAGCGCTGCGGCCGTAGATCGTCCTCGGCGAGACCGCCGGAGACGAGGAACTCCCGGATCGCCTGCACGTCCGCGTCGATCTTCGCCTGCAGCCGGGAGAGATCGTTACCGCCGCTGCTGACCTGCAGCGTCCAGATCGCGACATCCGCTTTGACCAGCTTCTCCGCCAGGCCGCGGACGTTGACGAAACGATCCGCCGTGCGGGCGTCGCGGAAACCCCGGCCGATGAGCCCGCCACCGACGCTGGCGCCGAGGGCGAGCAGGAGCGCCGCCAGGGCAAGACTCGCGGTTCCTCGTGACTCCATCATTCCTCCTGTCCTGGACGCATGGCGCCAAGAATCGCGAGGGCCAGCCATCGCTCATGGCAGATCAAACAGCAAGAACTCGGAGGCGCCGGTGGCAGCGAACTGCAATCGCGTCTCTTCACTGATGGCGGCGCCGTCGCCGGCGGCCAGCGTTTGCCCGTTCACCGCGACCTCGCCGCGGGCCACCTGCACCCAGGCGTGCCGGCCCGGGCCGAGCGCATGCTCCACGGACGTACCCTCCAGGATGGAGGCAAGGATCGAAGCATCCTGGTGCAGGAGCAGCGAACCGTCGCGCATGTCGGCGGAGGCGATGACCCGCAGCCGGCCGCGCTTTTCGGCTGCGGGAAAGCGCTTGTCCTCGTAGCCCGGCGGCAAGCCGCGCCGCTCCGGCAGCAACCAGATCTGCAGGAAGTGCACGGGTTCCGTCTGCGAGTGGTTGAACTCGCTGTGCATGACGCCGCTGCCTGCGCTCATGCGCTGCACGTCGCCCGGGCGAAGCACCCCGCCGCCACCCGTGCTGTCGCGGTGCTCCAGGGCGCCATCGAGCACGTAGGTGACGATCTCCATGTCCCGGTGACCGTGGGTACCGAAGCCCTGCCCGGGCGCGACCACGTCCTCGTTGATGACACGGAGGACTCGAAAGCCCATGTGCTCCGGGTCGTGGTAGTCGGCGAAGGAGAAGGTATGGTTGGTGTCGAGCCAGCCGTGGTCGAAGTGACCGCGCTCGCGGGCTCGGCGCAGGCGAAGCATGGGGTTTCTGCCTTTCCTCAGTACCGAGCCAAGGTGGGATCGACCACCTCGGCCCAGCGATCGATGCCGCCGCGCAGGCTGCGCACGTTGGCAAAGCCGCGCTGGGCCAGGGCCAGCGCGGCGCGCATGCTGCGCATCCCGTGATGGCAGTAGAGCACGTGCGGGCGCTCTTGTTGGAGCTCCCCGAGCCGCTGGACCAGCTGGCCGAGCGGGATGTGCACCGCTCCAGGGATGTGCACGAGGGCGTGCTCCCAACCTTCGCGCACGTCCACCAGCACCCAGTCTTCGCCGGCGTCGAGCGCCCGCTTCAACTCGTCGACCTCGATCTCGTAGGGCATGTGTTCTCCCGGTCGCAGTTTACTCCTGCAGGGCGGCGGCGAGCCGACGCTCCAGCTCCGCCGCATCCATGCCGGTGATGCGTAAGCGCTTGTCCGGCGCTCCGGTGCCGCTCGCTACTGCCAAAGCCGTCGCCGGCACGCCGAGCGCCGCCGCGAGAACGCGCACCAGTTCCGCATTCGCCCGCCCGTGCTCGGGCGCCGCGCGCACGGCCACCTTGATCCCGGAGCCGTGCCGTCCGAGCAACCCGGCCTGTGCCGAGCGTGGCTTGACGCGCACGATCAAGAAAGCTTCCGGGACATTCTTGGCGCTCTCGCCGCCCATTCTCCGCCTCGACGCCAGCGGTTGGAACACACCGCAGTCGCTCGGACTCAACGCGACGGCGCTGCGGACTGCGGCTGCGCCGGCCCTGGCGCCGCGCGCTCGAGCCGTACCGCCACGGATTTGAACGTGGGCGTATGGGAGCGCCCGTCCACGCGCCGCGGCACCAGGACGTTCGCCTCGGGATAGTACACCGCCAGGTTGCCGCGCCGGATGTCGGCGGCCAAGACGCGCACCGGTCCGTAGACGCCGGCGTCTGAACGCAGGTGGACGCGCTCCCCGGGCCGTAGACCCAACGCGGCTGCGTCCTCGGGATGGACGAAGACGACGTCGCGCCCGTCGGCGCCGCGGTAGACGTCCTCGTATTCGTAGACCACGGTGTTGAACTGGCCCTCGGAGCGCACTGTCATCAGGCGGAACTCGCCGGGGCGCAAGGGGAACTCCGGCACCGGGGTGAGGTGGAAGCGAGCCCGGCCGTCGGCGGTGGCGAAGCGCGGCTCGTGGCGGATGCGGCCCTCGATGGTGAACTCGCGCTTCGTCGTATCCAGCTCGGCGAGCGGCGCGAAGCCCGGGACGACCCGTCCCATCTCCCGCCGCAGGGTGCGATGGTCCTTCCAGCGCTCCCAGTCGATGGGGCCGCGAGGCAGAACGCGTGCTGCCAGGGATGCCACGATGTCCACCTCCGAGAGCATCTCGGGTGACAGCGGTCGCGCCCCGCCGTCGGAAAGACGCACGTAGTTGAACATGCTCTCCTGGGTGGTCGCCTGCGCCTCCTCGTCGCGCGTGCGCGCCGGCAGCACGAGCGTCGTTTTGCCACCGCCGTGGAAATGTCCCGGGTTGAGCTTCGTCGACACGAAGATCGCGGTCTCGACGCGCTGCATGCAACGCGACGTCCACTCCGGATCGGGGCTGGCACTGAAGAGATTGCCACCGAGGTAAACGGCCGTACAAATCCGCCCCTCGCCCATGGCTTCGACGCCGGCGAAGGTATCGAGCCCCTTCGCCGCCGGCAGCTTCACGCCATAGGCCTGCTCCAGCGCCCGGGCGAAAGCCTCTTTGAGCTCCGGGGTCACACCGACGCTGCCCACGCCCTGCACGTTCGAGTGTCCCCGGATCGGGAGCAGCCCGGCGTGCGGCTTGCCCAGCATGCCGCGGAGCATGGCCAGATTGGCGATGGCGAGGACGTTGTCCACCCCGTGGAGATGGTGGGTGATACCCATGGCCCACATGAAAATTGCCCTCTCGGCGCGGAGATAAGCGAGCGCCACCTCTTGCATCGCTTCCCGCGACACGCCGCTCTCGCGCTCCAGGTCGTCCCAGCGCGCCGCGCGCAGATCCTCTTCCAGCGCGGTGAAACCGACGGTGTGCTGGGCGATGAAATCCCGGTCCGCACCCCCCGCTTCGAGAACGCGCTTCGCCACTCCCTTCAGGAATGGGATGTCGCCGCTGATGTGGGGCTGCACGTAGAGATCGGAGACCTGGGAGCCGAAGACGAGACTCCACGGTCGCGAGGGGATGCGGAAGCGCTCGAGGCCGGCTTCGCGCAGCGGGTTGACCATCACCACCGTGCCGCCGCGGCGGCGGATGTCCACGAGACGCGTGATCAGGCGCGGGTGGTTGGAAGCCGGGTTGGCGCCCAGGACCAGGGCGAAATCGGCGTGCTCCAGATCCTCATGGGTGACGGTGGCCGTGCCCGCCCCGAGGACGAGGTTGAGCCCGACGCCGGAGGCCTGATGGCAGTAGTACGAACAATTGTTGACATTGTTGGTGCCGAAGACGCGAGCGAAGCACTGCAGCAGGAAAGCGGCCTCGTTGCTGCTGCGCCCGGAGGAATAGAACATGGTTTGCTCCGGCGAGGTGCCGCGCAGCGCACCGGCGGCGCGATCGAGTGCCTCCTGCCAGGAAAGGCGACGCCAGTGACTGGTTCCGGCTTCGAAGAGCAGCGGGAAGCCGATGCGCCCGGCGTCCTCCAAATTCTTGGAGTCCCAAGTGAGCAGTTCCTGGTGTGAATGGCGTTGGAAGAATTCTGCGGCGATGGGCGGCTGCATGTCCGCCGCCTGGGCCTGGAAGGACTTCTTGCAAACTTCGAGGGCGCTGCCGCTTTCGTTGCGCATGCCGCCGCGCTGTCCGCCCATGCCGAGCGCACAGGTCTTGCAGGCGTTCTTCAGGCGCAGGCGGCGGTAGAAGCGAAGGACACCGCCGGATTGGCGTGCCTTCCGCCATGCGTAGAGGATGGAGGCCACGCCGCCGCCGCTGCGCAATGCTGCTCCCGGGAATGCCGGTGTCCACTCCGGCTGCCTCGCCACCGCCTGGCCGGTCAGTATACCATCCGGCTCCATGAGCCTCGGAGCGAACCACGAAAGGACGACGGGCACTGGCGTCGAGTTCCGCCGCGAGCTCGGTCTCGTCGACGCCACGGTGGTGGTAGCGGGCGCCATCATCGGTGTCGGGATCTTCGCCAACCCGAGCAACGTCGCCCGCATCGTCGGCGATCCCACGCTCATGATCGTGGCCTGGGCCGCCGGCGGGCTGCTGGCGCTCCTCGGCGGCTTCGCTTACGCCGAGCTGGCCTCGCGCCTGCCGCACGTGGGTGGTCAATACCTGTATCTCGCCCGCGCCTATCACCCCGCCGTCGGTTTCCTCTACGGGATCGCCTTGCTCTTCATCATCAACGGCGGCGCCATCGCGGCGGTGGCGATCCTCTTCGCCTCGTACGTGGACAGCTCCTTCGTCCACCTCGGAGCCGCCGGTGTGCGCCTGCTCGCCGCCACCGTCCTCGTGTTCCTGACCGCGGTGAACGTCGTCGGCATCCGCGCCGGCAAGCAGGTAAACAACACCTTGATGGCGCTCAAGCTGGCCGGGATCGTGGCACTCCTGGCGCTGGCATTCTTCGGCCCCGACACGCCGGCGAGCCGCTTCGACCTCGGCGTGCTCCGCGACCCGAGCGCCGGCTGGATCGGTTTGCTCTTCACTGCCCTCGTGCCGATCATGTTCGCCTACGGCGGCTGGCAGAACTGCGGCTCCGTGGCCGGCGAGATCCGCGATCCGGCACGCAACTTGGCGCGGGCGAACGTGCTCGGTGTGATCCTCGTGGTGGCGCTGTACGTCGCCCTCAACCTCGCCTACCTGCGCGTCCTCGCTCCGGAGCAGATCGCCGCCTCGCCGGCGGTGGCCTTCGAGATGGCGCGCACGATCGCCGGGGCAGCGGGCGGCCGGTTGGTGGCGGCGTTGATCCTGGCCTCGAGCCTCGGCTTCCTCTCGGTGATCGTTCTCACCGCCCCGCGTCTCTATTACGCCATGGCCCGGGACGGTCTCTTCCTGCAGCGGGCCGCCGGCTTGCATCCGCGCTTCCGCACCCCCGCCTTCACCCTGTGGTTCCAGGCCGCCGTTTCCATCGCCTTGCTCGCCACGAACACCTACGACGAACTCCTCTCCTTCGTGGTGTTCGCGGACTGGCTCTTCTTCGGTCTCACCGTAGGCGCACTCTTCCGCCTGCGCCGACGCGATCCGTCGCCGCCGGGGCTGGTGGCGATGCCCGGCCATCCGGTGACGACATTGCTCTTTCTTCTCGCCGCCGCCGGGATCGTGGTGAACAGCTTTTTCGCCTACACGCTGCAGTCCCTGGTCGGCTCGGCCATTCTCGCTGCTGCCGGTGGCGGCTACGCCTTGGTCGCACGCCAGCGCCGACGCCACAGAACGCGCGAGGCGGTGTGAAAACGATGCACTTTCCCGAAGTCGCCTACATGACCTGGGCCAAGACGCTGCCCAAGGCCAGGATCAATCTGGCGCGGAGCGGCATGGACCCGTGCCCGGCGTCCCTCCTCCGTCTCTCGGCCCGCGACTGCGTCCCGAACCACCCCTTGCCGGACGGAGGACAAACCCTGGCGTACTACGGCTATGCGCCGCTCCTGGAAGCGCTCGGGAAGCGCTACAGCGTGGGTGTGGATCGCGTCCTCGCTCTGCCGGGCGGCACGAGTCTGGCGAACTTCGTCGCCTGCGCCGCCGCCATCGCCGACGCGGGGCCGCATCCCGAGGTCATCGTCGAGCGCCCGACCTACGAGCAACTGCGACGCATCCCCGAGACCCTCGACTGTCGGATCCGACGGTTGGAGCGCCGCTACCAGGATGGTTGGGGCATCGATCTCGAGCTCTTCGCCCGCCTGGTGAACCGGCGCACACGTCTCGCCATCGTCTCCAACCTGCACAATCCATCGGGGATGCGGATCGAGCCAGCGGTGCTCCGCAGCATGGCGCGCTTGCTGGGCCGCGTCGGGGCCTTCCTACTCGTGGACGAGGTCTACCTCGAGTGTCTCTTCGGGCGCGAGGCTGCTTCCTCCGTGCACGCGGGCTCCAATGTCCTGGTCACGAACAGCCTGACCAAGGCGTACGGTCTCGACGGCCTGCGCGCCGGCTGGATCCTCGGCCCCAAACCGCTCATCCACAGAGCCGGGAAGATCTACGATCTGATGGGGGTGAACGCGGTAGTGCCCGGAGAACGGCTGGCTCTCGCGGCGTTCCGGAACCTCGAGGCCATCCGCCGCCACACCCGGAAGCGAATGGCGGCGAACCGCGAAGGCGTGCGCCGTTTTCTCGCCATGGAACCTCGCCTGCAGGCGCACTTGCCGCCCGGAGGCAACATCTTCTTCGCCCGGCTGCCCCGCCACCTGGACGGCGACCGCTTCGCCAAGCATCTCCTGCGGCGCTACTCCACCTTGGTAGCGCCGGGAAGCTTCTTCGAGTCTCCTCGCTGCGTGCGTGTCGGCTTCAGCTCCGCGCCGCGCCGTCTTGCTCGTGGCTTGGAGAATCTCTCCCGCGCCCTCGATGATCTCGCTGGTCGCTGAGTGTGTGGTCGCTGTCTCGATCTGAGTTTCATCCTACTCGTGCGTGGGCGACGCTCCTCACGGAGCCCGAAAGCGCCGATTGCACGATCAGAAGAGTGCGATCGACCGGACGAACGCAGTGCGATAATGGGTATGCGCGAGGATTCTGGCACGTGCCTGCTTCGCCTCGGCTTCCGTTCCATACTGACCGATGTAGACGCGGTACCAGACGCCCTTGCTCTCCAAATCGGTGCGAATGGCGCGCGCCTGGTAGCCTCGCGCTTGCAGCCGCGCCACCTCGACCGCGGCCGCTGCTGCGTTTCGAAACGAAGAGACGTTGACGGCATAGATCAAGCCGCCCGCGCGGCGAGGAGCGGGCGCCAGAGCTCTCGGTGTCGTGTCCTCGGATGGTGCGACTGGCGCAGATGGCTGGATCACTTCCTGGGAAACCTGCGGCGCTTCGACTGCAGGCGGGACGACCACGGGAGCGGTCTTCGTTTGCTGCGGCGCCAACTCTTCGGCCTTTGCTCCTCGAGCGGTGTTCGATACCACCTCGCTCGCGACATGAACACTCGGGTCCTGTAGGGGCGCAACTACCGGCGCACGTATCGATGTCATGGGCACGACCATCGCGGACCAGCGCCCCGCAAACCATGCGAGAAGACCAGCTCCAACGATCCAACTGACCACCGCGAGCGGTTTCGCGACTCGGTGGCCCAAGCGCGCGAAGGATCCGACCTCGGCGGCGCCACGAGGAAGTCGCCCCTGTGGCCGCGTGTCGACGGCAGGCAATGGCTTCGTGCCAACGAGCGCTGGCCTCGGTCGAGTCGCGAGCCTCGAGAACTGGCTTCCGTCAGGATCCAGGCTGGCCAAGGTCTCGTGGCTCCTTTCCAGATCATCCAAGGCAGCGGTCAACGTCTCGATGATCTGTGAGACATCCTTCTGTTTCTCGAGAGGCGCTCGTCCTGGCCTACGTGGCCCATCCAACTCCCGCTGCTTGTAGCGCTTCACAATGCGTTTCACACTATGGTCGATATACGCGGTTGTCGCGGTACTTTGTGCTATGTCAAGAAGCGTTTGCCTTCCCACGTTCTCTAGTAGACCTGACGGACGAGCCTCGAGGGAGAGACATTGTAAGTTTGGAGAAATGCCGTGCTCGTGTTTGTACAGCATGGCTCGGTAGATGCGCGCATGCAGTTCCCCCCGAAACCACTCCGGCTTGATTCGGGGTGCTACGTACTCGAGCAATGCTGGGTCCCCCATGATGCTACCAAGAATGTGGACTTCGGGATCGGGCCTCTCCTTGCCAAGCGAAGGATGCTCGCTCCGGGAGTCGTCAGGGGAAGTCTTGTACATGACGCCTCCATCCGCATCGACCCCGGACGACATGCGTCGGGATCTGGAAGGTCGACCTCGAGGGCTACAAAGCAGAGGTGGAGTACTTCAAGCTTAGGCAGAGGTGGAATACTTCAAGCTTAGCATGTCACCCATCCGAATCGACAGGGCCCGTCACCGCAGGTCAGGAACAGGATGTGCGCCGTGACGCAGCGCACCGTGGTGGAGCACACCGTCGTGGCCAGTAGGGGACTCCCCCACTCGAGTCCAGACACAAATCGGCAGCCACGCTCGGTCGTGGACTCAGTGTCTCCTATACCAGACGGCACCTTGATCGGACTCGAAGGTTAGGAGTGTCGCGTGGGCGCGAATCGTGGCCAACAGGTGCAGACGACCCTTCAGGAGATGGAGGTCCATGACTCCTGGTCGAGCGGGTATCGAACTCCGGAGAACGAATGCTTCTATGGGATGGCGTTCGACTATCTCGCAGCCGTGAATCCGCTGGAAGCCCGCACGACAGCTGATCCACGCCTTCAATTCGCTCTGGTTCCGCAAGATCCGCATTGCGGGACCGGCTCGCGCCAACCTGCTCGTGTTCCGTAAACAGGGCTTCAGCGTTGCCAGATTCGCCCCTACCTCTTCCTCAAGCACAGGAACTCGATGAACGGACCGAATGCCAGAGTGGGAATGCCGAGCGACGCGAGCGGCCCTCCCCCGACCCGTTCCAGCAAGAAGGTGGCGAACCTCCGTTTCGCACTTCTCTTCTCTTCGGGCGCCCACCCTCCAGGAAGAAGTCGATTGTGCCCAGCTGTCGTGTTCAGAACCTCGAATCGCTGTCGCGACCGCCGCAATGGTCGGATGATGCCCCAGTAGGACATCCCACGCCACCCACGCACATCGAAGTTTGTACCCGATACGTGACGACCGGACGCGACCGCGATACGGTATGCAAGCCCTGGCGGCAGCCAAGGAAGAACCGGTAACCCTGTCGTGTGACGATCGATAGGCCAGAGCACGTTGGGCGTCTCGCTGATGAACAAAAGACCCCCGCGCTTGAGCAATCTCCACATCTCCAGGATGACTTTCGGTCTTACAGAAAAGGGGACGACGTGCTCGAGCACACCGTTTGCAAGAATGAAATCGAAGGTCTCGTCAGGCATTTTCAGGTCGCCAACCTCGACAACCGATGGGATGAGACGCAATCCCACCTGATCGGCCAAGTCGTGGTATTCGAGCCGAAGCTTGGCGATTTCCAGCGCGTCGGGATCGATATCGGTCGCGGTGATGGAACCACCCTTGGCTTTCTCCGCCAGTGCCACGACGGAGCTACCTGTGCCGCAGCCGAAGTCGAGGATCTCCAGGCCACGGAGGTTGGTGAAAGCAAGTACTTGTGGAATCAACCGCCGGCGGAACGCGAGGACGCGCCCTCCCATGTGGTCGTCGATCCATCCTCGGTAGTCACGAAGGCTCTCGGTTCCCGCATGCATGCGCTTCACGCGGCTGAGCATTTCCTCGCCATACGGAATCGGATGCTGTGGTTCATCCTGGGTGCCCATGGGATCATGCAGGTGTGGGTTGGGCACGTCAGCTCCCACCTTCGGCACCCTTCGACTCGCTTCGCCATGCTGCAGGATCCTGCCTGCGACAGGTGGCGCAGGCAGAACGTCTGACGGGACGTGGCCTCCGAGTCTACCCAGATTCGCAGAAGACCTTCAACGCCTGGGCTCTTCTCCGGCGAACCTCGTCCTGCAGAATCTTCAGGATCCGCAAGCTTCCCCAACGAACGCCAGCGGCTTGGGGATCGCTTCGCACCTCCTGCGCGATCCGCGCCGACGGAATTTTGCTTCCAAGTGCGACCCTCGTGCATGCAGGATGCTCCCACGGCGGATGGCCGGTGATCCGTCCTGTGCATTCCTGTTGCCTCGGATCCCCCATCGTCAGGAGTGTGGGCTGGCTCGCTCCATGCACCCACCCCTGCGAAGGATTCCGGGTTCTGACGCAACAAGCTTGCGACGCACGGGAGGATGCGAGGCGCCGCGTGCCATATCGTCATGACAATGGAAGCCGATGCCGGGCCCTGGCGAGTTTCTACCTGGGAATCGTGATCGCGCTGGCGGCGTCAGGATCCGCTTCCGCTCAGAGCGGCGGATACCCCCGGCTGGCGAACATCTACACGCTCGGCTACGTCGACCCGGCCGACCTCCCCACGCTCGCGCAATGGGATTTCGTCGTCCTGAGCTCGGCCATCACAGAAACCGACGTGGCGAAGCTCCGCTCCTACAACCCGCACATCCGCATCTTCCTCTACGTGTTACCGTACGACGTCACGTACCCCGGCGAACCGAACGATCCGTGGAAATATGCGAACAGCGTGTACGCGGAGACGAACAACCTGTGGTGGTACGACCGCAACGTCAACCCCGCGTCGGACTGGCCCATGACGCGCATGGTCAACATCACCGAGCTCGGCGCGGCGGGACCGTCGGGCACGTGGGCCCAGTACATCGCGGACCGCATCGTGAGCCTCGTCGTCTCGCACCCGTCGATCGATGGCATCATGCTCGACAACTTCTGGAGACACCTGGCGTGGAAACAGGCCAACCTGCAGCTCGACTCCGACTGCAACCCCACGCACAACCCGGGCGGCTGTGACGGCATCGCCGACACGAACGCGGTCCTTGACTCGCTGTGGAACCAGTCACTCCGCAACCTGGCGGCCCACCTGCGCCAGCGCTTCGACGAGCTCGACGCGCAGCGCGGCCGCCCCCTGGCCTTGATCGGGAACGGCGCGTCCGATTACTTCCCCTGGCTCAGCGGCTCGGTCCACGAGACCTTCCCGTCCGGATGGCACGAGGTGGACGCCGGCAACCCGTACAACTACAACTGGAACTTCGAGATGCTGGACCCGCTTTCCGGCTACCTCACAGCGCCGTTCTCCACCGTTCCCTATCAGGCCACGATCATGAACACGGTGTGGACCGGAACGTGGGCGCAGCCCGATCGCACCGCGGAGTTCGAGCGGCACAAGCGCTTCACGCTCGTTTCCACCTTGATGGGTTCCGGGTACTACAGTTTGGACGCCGGTGCGCAGCTCGGGAACGGCCAGCTCTGGTGGGAGCCGGAGTACGACGCTGCCGGACGCGGCAAGGGGTATCTGGGCCAACCGCTCGGGCCGATGGCACGGATCGGCGTGCCGACGGGACCGGAGCTGGTCGCGAACGGCGATCTCAGCTCCGGGATCACCGGTTGGGACTATTACGCGTACCAGGCCACCGGCAGTCTCAATGCCGACAACTCCATCCTGCACTCGACGCCCGCCGCCGCGCGCATCCAGGTGCAGGCCGTCTCACCGGGCGGGGAGTTCAAGGTGTGGAAGACCGGCTTGTCCGTGGTCTCCGGGCTCAGCTACACGCTCGCCTTCTGGGCCCGCGCCAGCACTGCCCTGGATCTGGACTTCCACCTCTACGCCGACGCCTGTCCGGGGGGCGCTTGTTTGAATGAGCAGAGCGTCCAGCTCGGGACGTCGTGGCAACGGTACCAGGTCCATTTCTTCTCGACAGGGAGCGCCTCTGCGTCCCTCAATCTCTTCGTGCGCGAGCCGGGCACGGTGTGGCTCGACGACGTCTCGCTGCGCGAAGGGGAAACGACCGTCTACCGGCGTGACTTCGAGCGCGGCGTGGCGCTCCTCAACTACACATCGAGTCAGCGGACGATTGACTTGGGGGGCTCGTACGAGAGGTTGCGCATTCCGGGCAGCACGGAGTTCAACGGCGCCGCGGTGACCGAGGAGAGCGTACCGCCGTGGGACGGCCGCATCCTGCTCCGCGTCGGTTCGACGGCGGTGCCGCATGGCCGACTGCATCAGAACGAGC
Source organism: Candidatus Krumholzibacteriia bacterium (assembly GCA_035649275.1). Classification (NCBI taxonomy): domain Bacteria; phylum Candidatus Krumholzibacteriota; class Candidatus Krumholzibacteriia; species Candidatus Krumholzibacteriia bacterium. Next base: position 3,642 of record DASRJW010000099.1, on the reverse strand, counting down.
CCAACCCGTTCAACCCGGGCACGCGCATCGACTTCCAGCTCCTGTCGCCGGAATCGGTCCACCTGGCCGTGTACGACATCCGCGGCCGCCTCGTGCGCGTCCTCCTCGACGCGGCACTCCCCGCCGGCGACGCCGCCGTCCGTTGGGACGGCACCGATCGTCTGCACCAACCCGTCCACTCCGGCATCTACATCTACCGGCTCGAGACGCCGAGCTTCAACGAGTCGAAAAAAATGACCCTGCTGCGCTGAAACCTCAGCGCCTCCCTGGTCATGCGTCTGGCTGCCGCAGAACCGGCACCAGGAAGAGGAGCGGCCCGAGCGGCCCCGGTCCCTCGGATGTCGCGCAAAGCCGCGCCCCGCGCCGTCTGGAATTCTCTTGCAAGAACGCCCCCTTGCATGCAGGATGTACCGTTGCGTGGACCTGAGCGGAATCCTCTGGACGCGAGGGCCGCATGCCCTATCGTTACAACAGTAGAAACGCACGCCGGGACCTGGCCCACCTGTTCCTGGGAATCGTGCTCGTGCTGGCGGCGGCCGGATCCGCTTCCGCCCAGCCCGGCGGATACCCCCGGCTGGCGAACATCTACACGCTTGGCTACCTCGACCCCGCCGACATCCCCACGCTCGCGCAATGGGATCTCGTCGTCCTGAATACGGTAGTCACGGAAGCCGAGCTGGCGCAGCTCCGCTCCTACAACCCGAACATCCGCCTCTTCTTCTACGTCGCTCCGTACGACGTCATTTACCCCGCCAACCCGAACGATTCGTGGAAATATGCGAATACCATGTACGCGCAGTCGAACGACCTGTGGTGGTACGACCGCTACGGCAACCCCGCCTCGGACTGGGCCGGGATGCGCATGGTGAACATCACCGCCCTCGGCGCGGCGGGGCCGTCCGGCAATTGGGCCCAGTACCTCGAGGACAGCATCGTGAACCTGGTCACCGAGCGCCCGTCCATCGATGGCATCATGTTCGACAACTTCTGGCGACACCTGGCGTGGAATCAGGCCAACTTGCAGCTCGACTCCGACTGCAACCCCACCCACAACCCGGGCGGTTGTAACGGCATCGCCGACACGAACACGGCCCTGGACGCGCTGTGGAACCAGTCGCTCCGCAACCTGGCTTCCCGCCTGCGCCAGCGCTTCGACGCGCTCGAAGCGCAGCGCGACCGCCCCCTGGCCTTTGTCGGGAACGGTTCGTCCGATTACTTCGCCTGGCTCAGCGGCTCGGTCCATGAGACCTTCCCGTCCGGATGGCACGAGGTGGACCCAGGCAACCCGTACAACTACAACTGGAATTTCGAGATGCTGGACCCGCTTTCCGGCTACCTCACCGCGCCGTTCTCCACCGATCCGTATCCGGCCTCGATCATGAACTCGGTGTGGACCGGCTCGGTGATAGAGCCCCAGCGCACCGCGGAGTTCGAGCGGCACAAGCGCTTCACACTCGTTTCCACCATGCTGGGTTCCGGCTACTACAGCCTGGACGCGGGGAACGTGCTGGGGAACGGCCAGCTCTGGTGGGAGCCGGAGTACGACGCCGGCGGACGCTTCCGGCCGGCGGTGGGGTATCTGGGCCACGCGCGCGGACCGATGACACGAATCGGCCTGCCCACGGGGCCGGAGCTATTCGCGAACGGCGATTTCAGTTCCGGTACCACCGGCTGGGACTCCTACGGCTTCTCGTCCACCGGCAGCTTCAACACCGATCCCTCCATCCTGCACTCGGCGCCCGCCGCCGCGCGCATCCAGGTGCAGACGGTGTCGCCAGGCGGCGAGTACAAGGTGTGGACAACCGGCTTGTCCGTGGTCACTGGGCTCAGCTACACGCTCGCCTTCTGGGCTCGCGCCAGCACCACCCTGGATCTGAACTTCTACCTCTACGCCGACGACTGTCCGGGAGGCGTCTGTCTGAATAATCAGAACCTCCAGCTCGGGACGTCGTGGCAACAGTACCAGGTCCAGTTCTTCTCGACGGGGACCGCCTCGGCGGCCCTCAATCTCTTCGTGCGCCAGCCGGGCACGGTGTGGCTCGACGACGTCTCGCTGCGCGGAGGGGACACGACCGTCTTCCGGCGCGACTTCGAGCGCGGCGTGGTGCTCCTCAATTACACCTCGACACCGCGGACGATCGACCTGGGGGAATCGTACGAGAGGTTGCTCATTCCCGGCAGCACGGAGTTCGACGGCTCCACGTTGACCTCGGAGAGCGTACCGCCCTGGGATGGCCGCATCCTGCTCCGCCCCGGCATCGTGACCGGCGTCGGCATGCTGCCAGTGCGCCGCGGCAAGCTGCAGCAGAACGCGCCCAACCCGTTCAACCCGGGGACCCGCATCGACTTCCAGCTGCTGACCCCGGAAAAGGTCCGCCTGGCCGTCTACGACATCCGCGGCCGCCTGGTGCGCGTCCTTTTCGACGCGCCGCTCCCCGCCGGCGACGCCGCCGTCCGCTGGGACGGCACCGATCGCCTGAATCGGCCCGTCCAATCCGGCATCTACACCTACCGGCTCGAGACGCCGAGCTTCAGTGAGTCGAGAAAGATGACGCTGGTGCGCTGAAGCGACTTCGACTTCAGCCTCGAGTACGATCTCCTGCAGGATTCTTGCCTCGAGGCCAGCGCGGCGATCCACTACGACAACAAGCCCGCCGTTGCCGGAACCGGGACGTACTACGTGTACGGGTTCTTGGGGTGGGAGCTCGACGGACCGGCGGCTTCAGCGGTACACGGGACGATACATCGTCTTCGCGATGAACTTCCGGAGGTCCCGCGGCCTGCGTACGCCCGCCAGGCGGGACTCGAAGATCTTTTCCGCGACCCTCAAAGCGACGTGGGACGACACCTCCCTGATGTTCTTCACGTCGGGATAGATCAGGCCCTTTTCGAAATCCGCTGCGGTGACCTGCTCGGCCACCGCCTCGGCCGCCGTGATGAACATCTCGTCAGTCACGCGCTTTGCCCCCGTCGCCAGGACCGCGAGTCCCACCGCCGGGAAGATGAAGACGTTGTTCCCCTGCCCCGGGGTGAACGTCCTGCCCCCGTACGCCACGGGCGCAAACGGGCTGCCGCTGGCGAAAATCGCCTTCCCCCTGCTCCAGGTGTAGGCCTGTTCGGCGGTGCACTCCGAGCGCGACGTCGGGTTCGAGTAGGGAAAGATCACCGGCCGGACGTTCACAGCGCTCATGTTCTCGATGACCTGCCGAGTGAAGGCCCCCCCGACGGTGCTGACGCCGACGATGGCGGTCGGCCGGATCCTGAGGACGCACGCCGCAAAATCGTTCGATGGCGGGCCGTCGAGGGCGAACGGCTTCTGGTATGCGGCAAGGTCGTTGCGTGACCGCACGAGCAGACCGTTCACGTCGAACATCGAGAGGCGCGAGAGCGCCTCCTCCTCGGAGAGCCCGTCCTTCAGGAACTTCTGCACGATCATGTCGGCGATCCCGAACGCCGCGGCCCCCGCGCCGAGGAAGAGGAACCGCTGCTCCCGGAACGGCTGCTTCAGCAGCCGGCTGATCGCGATGAACCCCGCGAGCGCGACGCCGGCGGTGCCCTGGATGTCGTCGTTGAACGTGCAGATCCTGTCGCGGTACCGGTCGAGGATGCGGATGGCGTTCACGCCGGCAAAGTCCTCCCACT
>DASRJW010000098.1 GCA_035649275.1 Candidatus Krumholzibacteriia bacterium | reverse complement strand
TGGTGCAGCTCGGCGATGTCGTGGGCAACTCGATCGTCGTGACCGGGGGACTGCAAGGTGGCGAGCACGTCGTCGTCACCGGCGCCACCCTGGTGGCGGACCAGCAGGAAGTGCACATCGTCCCCTGAGCGCCGAGAGGTCGCTGGCATGTCGCATCGTCCCGACAGCTGGGTGATCGAGAACACCCACAACACCGCCCGGTTCTTCACCGAGAACCGGCACGTGGCCTGGACGCTGCTGGTGTTCACGGTGGTGGCCGGTGTCTACGGTTACTTCTACATGCCGCAGCGCAAGGATCCGGACATTCCGGTGCGCGTGGCGCTGGCGATCTGTCAGTGGCCTGGCGTCGAAACCGTGAAGGTCGAGCAGCTCATCACCCGCAGGATCGAGCAGAAGGTCGCCGAGAACGTCACGGTGGAGAAGATCGAGTCCACCACCCGCGTCGGCTCCTCCTTCGTCTACATCACCCTCAAGGAAAACATCGAGGATACGGGCAAGCAGTTCGACGACATCAAGATGCGGCTCGACACCCTGCAGGATCTCCCCGAGGGCGCCGGCCCCGTCCAGTTCGTCAAGGACTTCGGCAGCACCGCGGCCCTCATGCTCACCGTCGCCAGCCCCAAAGTCGGCGAGGTGCAGATCGGCTTGCGGGCCGACATCATCCGCGCCGCCATCGAGTCCACGCGCAAGAGCGTCGATGCCGCGGCCGGGCCCCGCGCCACCGTCGTCTACTGCCTGCCGCCCGACCTGGCACCGCAGGTGGTGCGGCGCACCATCGAGCTCTTCGCCACCGTCGCCAGCCGGGAAGGGGTGGTGCGGGACACGCGCCTGGTGGAGGGCTCCGGCTTCGTCGGCCTGGATTTCGCTACCAACTGGGACGATGCGCGCTTGCGCGACTACGGCGCCGTCTTCGTCGCCGAACACCTGCGGCCTTCCGAATTCCACCCGGACGTCTGGGGACCCGCCCTGATCCGCGAGCCGGGGGACGTCGCCGCACGCCTCGCCGAGGTGGCAGGTGACAAGTACACCTATCGCGAGCTCGACGATATCACCGACCTCATCCAGCGCACGCTGCAGACGGTGCCCGAGGTTTCCAAGGTGGATCGGGCCGGCGTCCTGGAACCGCAAGTGTTCCTCACCTACTCGCAGGAGCGGCTCGCCGCCTACGGCCTGAACGTCTCCGAGCTGAGCAACGTGCTGTCGGCACGCAACATCCCGGTTTCCGCCGGCATCGTGGAGATCGAGGGCAAGAACGTCACCATCGATCCCTCCGGCGAGTTCGAGAACGAGAAGGAAATCGGCGACGTCATCGTCGGGGCCTCGAGCTCTGGAACGGCGGTGTATCTGCGCGACATCGCCGACATCGACCGCGGCTACGACAGCCCGCCCCGATACCTCAACTTCTACACCTGGAAGGACGCTGACGGCCGTTGGCAGCGGACCCGCGCCATCACCTTGGCGGCACAGATGCGCGCCGGCGAGAAGATCGGCGCTTTCGGTGCGCACGTCGACGAAGCGTTGGCGAGCTTGCGCCCGCGGCTGCCCGAGGACATCATCTACGCTCGCACCTCCGACCAGCCGCTGCAGGTGCGGGAGAGCATCTCCTTGTTCATGAACAGTCTCCTCGAAGCGGTCGTGCTGGTGGTGCTCGTCGCCCTGGTCGGGTTCTGGGAATGGCGCTCGGCCCTCATCATGGCGCTCTGCATCCCCCTTACCCTCGCCATGACCTTCGCCATGATGGCGTTCTTGAAGGTGGATCTGCAGCAGATCTCCATCGCCTCGCTCATCCTCGCTCTCGGGCTGCTGGTGGACGATCCGGTGGTGGCAGGGGACGCCATCAAGCGCAGCCTCGCTGCGGGCCACAAACCCTTGGTGGCGGCGTGGCTCGGGCCCACCAGGCTCGCCACCGCCATTCTGTTCGCCACCATCACCAACATCGTCGCCTACCTCCCGTTCTTGCTCCTGCCCGGGGACACCGGGCGATTCATCACCACCTTGCCCATTGTGCTCACCTGCTCGCTCGTCGCGTCGCGCATCGTTTCCATGACCTTCATCCCGCTCCTCGGCTACTACCTGCTCCGACCGGGACGCAAGCCGGAAAAGCCCATGGCCGAGCGCCGCAGCCAGGGCTTTGCCGGCCGGTATTACAAGCTAGGGCGAGCGGCCATCGCGCACCGCAGGCGCGTCTTCGCCATCTCCCTCGGCTTCTTGCTCCTCGGTGGCTTTTTCATGTCTCGACTGAAGCCACAGTTCTTCCCCAAGGACTTGTCGTACCTGTGCTACGTGGACGTCTGGCTCCCCGAGGACGCGACCCTCGAAGCGACCCGCGCTGCAGCTGCCCGGGTGGAACAGGCCGTGCTCGCCGGCGCGGACGAGTACGCGAAGCATCACGGGCACGGTGGGGAAGGGGAGACGCTGCCCGTGCTGCAGTCGCTCACCACCTTCGTGGGCGGGGGCGGACCGCGCTTCTGGTTCTCCGTGGGGCCCGAGCCGCGGCAGCAGAACTACGCCCAGATCATCATCCAAGCGCGGGACAAACACGTCACCCGGCACCTGGTGGAGCAGCTGCAGTCCTCGGTGCCGGCGCAGGTGCCAGGAGCACGGGTCAACGTGCGCGAACTGGAAACCGGGCCCCCGGTGGGCATCCCTGTTTCCATCCGCCTTTCCGGCGACGACCTCGCGTTGCTGCGCGCCGAAGGGCGGAAGCTGGCCGACATCTTCCGCGCCTTGCCCAATGCGGAGCGGGTGCAAGACGATTGGGGGGTGGAGAGCTTCCTCGTGGATCTCGAGATCGATCCAGGGCGCGCCAACCTGGCGGGGCTCACCAACCTGGATGCGGCGCGTTCGACCTCGGCGGCACTGAACGGCTCCCGGGTGGCGACGTTGCGTGAAGGTCACCGGCAGATTCCCGTGGTGGCGCGCCTGCGCATGGAGGAGCGTGCCCGGCTCTCGGACCTGGAGAACCTCTACGTTTACGCCTCTCAGGGTTCGCAGAAAGTGCCGCTGCGCCAGATCTCCCGCCTCACCTATTCCATGAAGTTGGAGAAGATCGTGCGCCGCAACCAGTTCCGCACCATGACCGTCTCCTGCTTCCCGGTGGAGGGCCTCCTGCCCTCGGAGGTCCTACGGGACGCCATGCCGCGGCTGCGCCAGTTCGAAGCGCAGCTGCCCACGGGCTTCCGCATGGAGATCGGTGGCGAAGGAGAGAAGCAAGCCGAGAGTTTCCTCGACCTCGCCGTGGTCATGGCGATCTCGATCGGCCTGATCTTCCTGGCGCTGGTGCTGCAGTTCCGTAACGCGGTGAAACCATTCCTTGTCTTCGCCGCCATTCCCTATGGCATGGTGGGCGCCGCTGCCCTCTTGTGGATCATGGGAGCTCCCTTCGGCTTCATGGCGTTTTTAGGTGTAGCGAGCCTCGTGGGCGTCATCGTGAGCCACGTCATCGTGCTCTTCGACTTCATCGAGGAGGCGCACCAGAGCGGTGAGCCCCTCGTCGAGGCCCTCCTGGATGCTGGCATCGTGCGTCTGCGTCCGGTCCTCATCACCGTGGGGGCCACCGTCTTCGCCCTCATCCCCCTCGCCTCGCACGGCGGACCCCTGTGGGAACCGCTCTGCTACGCCCAGATCGGCGGCCTCCTGGTGGCCACGGTCATCACCTTGCTCTTGGTGCCGGTCCTCTACAGCATCTTCGTCCTGGACCTCAAGATCGTGCGCTGGGAGACCGTGCCCGAGGGGAGCGAGACGTCCGACTCCGCTGCTCAGCACGGGCCCGCGGCGGAAAGTCCTTGAGGTCTTCTTCAGCGCCTCGCGCCTAGGCTGCTCTGTCCGGAGGGTCGGAAGAGCTGCTTGACGGCGCTCCAGCTGAGTGGGGTGACAGGGGAAGGAGCGACGTCGAAGCGCTGGATGCGGTTGTTCCAGCGGTCCAGAACGAAGAGATTCCCCGCTGCGTTGACGACCACTTTGAAAACGCCGTTGAACTCACCTGCGCCCACTCCCATGCGACCCCACTCGAGGAGGGTTGCGCCCGAGCTGGAGAATTTCTGGACGCGGAAATTGCTGGTGTCGGCAACGTAGAGGTTTCCGTCCCCATCCAGTGCCATGCCGTAGGGCGATTTGAACTGTCCTGGCGCCGAACCGGCGCTGCCCCAAGCGAACAGGAAAGACCCGTCGTTGCCGAAGACCTGGATGCGGCCGTTGCGCCGGTCGGAGACGTACACATCGCCGGCGGAACTCGCGATGACGCCTCCGGGCATGTCGAACTGGCCGGGCCCGGTGCCAGACCCGCCCCAAGCGAAGCGGAACCCACCATTGCGGTCGAAGCTCAGGATCCGGTTGGAGTTGGGATCAGTGACGTACACGTCTCCCGCGGGGGAGACGCCGATGTTCCGAGGCCCGACGTCACTGCCGTCATTGCGACGGGCGCGGAACTGCTCGGACTCCTCGCCGAAGCCTCCCCAGACCGCGATCGGACTCCCCTCGGGGCTGAACTTCTGCACGATCCGCCCCTCCACGTGCGCCAAGTTGAAGTCATGGTCCAACACGTAGACGGAGCCGTCTGGGCCGACCGCCAGAGCTTGCGGCTCCCACCAGGACGAGCGCCAGGTATCGAGAAAAACTCCATTTGCATCAAAGTGTTGGACCCTTTTATTGGGAGCCCCCTCGAGCACGAACACCGAACCATCGGGGGCGAGAGCCAGGTCCTGCAGCTGGTCGAGTCGCCCGGGATTCGCCCCGAGCCCGCCCCATTCCAGGACGTAGCGTGGCGGCTCCTCTGCCTCCGACGTGCCTTGGACGGCGGGGAGGAGCGCGAGCGCGATGGCGGCGCCAGCAGGTCTCGCTCGTCGACGGTGCCGGGTCATGGCCCGCTCCAGAGCTGAACGAGAAGGGTGGGTAGGGTCTCCGCAGCTCAATTTAGTCGGGCTTCCTGGCCGGCGCAACCTGGGTAGAATTCCTGCCGTGACGATGTGAAGGGCAATCCGAAGCAGGGTCGAGGGAGCTGGAGCGATGTCGCAAGATAAGATTCAGGCGGACTTCGACCGGATCGCCCGTCTGGTCGCCGAGGAACCCGAACGCCCGGATCGATACGAGCGATTTCTGCTCGCCCAAGTGCCCGCCTCATGCCAGAGAGTGCTCGAGGTCGGGTGCGGCGCTGGTCGCCTCGCTCGGGCCATCGCGGCGCGGGGAGCTGCGGTGACCGGGATCGATGCCTCGCCGGAGATGATCCGTTTGGCCCGGCAGGGCTCTCCCGAGGACGCCTCGGTCGAGTTCGTCTGCGGCGACTTTTCGGCCCAACCCCTGGGACCGGGGCTCTACGACTGTGTCCTTTCTGCCGCAACGTTGCACCACATGCCCGTGGCTGCCACGCTGGCGAGAATGAAGGGCCTCCTGCGGCCAGATGGCGTGCTCGTGCTCCATGACCTTCGCTCGCTTGTCGGGGTCGGGGACTGGCTGCGATCCGGACTGGCGGCAGTGTGCAACGGGGATGCAGCCTGGTGGATACGGAGCCGGCTGCGGGAGCGGCGTGTCGTTCGAGCCGCTTGGCGCGAGCATGGGTCGGGAGAGCGCTATCTCACCATGATGGAGGTTCGTGCTCTCTGTGAGACGACGCTGCCCAACGCAAGGATCTACTGCCACGCGTTGTGGCGCTACACCGTTGTCTGGACCCGAGAACCGGTGCAAGCGTCGCCGGTGCAAGCGTCGAATGGGTCACACGTAACCGAAATGGGCAGGGTGACCCCATGGAAGTGAGGGCCGCAGAGGTTGCGGCGATCGATCCGCTGGCACAGCTGTGCTACGAAACGAGCGGGCTGGAAGTGTGGCGTGACGAAAAACGGCTGCGCGCTTCGCAGCGAAATCCTTCCTGCGAAGCAACAGCCAGGTGAAACGGCCCACATGCCGGCTCTCTGAGTTCGCTCGAGCCAACCAATGCAACACATTGACTTGTTGGATGATCGAGGTATCGGGCCCCGCCGCTAGGTCGGGACTGGGGCTGTCGTGGAATGCTAGGATGGGGTCTGAAGGCGCAGGTGGCCATGGATATCGACCAGCTCCGCACTTTTCTCGCCGTGCTCGATCACGGAAGCTTTTCGCGCGCGGCAGAGGCGCTGCAGATCGGCCAGTCGACGGTGAGCTTCCACGTGAAGGCCCTCGAGACCGCGGTCGGCGCCAGAGTCCTCGACCGCTACGGGGGCAAGGTGCGTCCGACCGCCACGGGGAGCGTGCTGCGGCGGTACGCCCTGCGGCTCGTTTCTCTGCGCGACGAAACCTTGGCGCGCTTGCGCGAGGAGGAGAGCGGCGAAGCGGGACGGCTCACGATCGCCGCTTCGACCATCCCGGGAGAGTACCTGCTGCCGCCCGTGCTCGCCCAATTCCTCGCCCAGCACCCGCGCGTGGAAGTCTCGGTGGACATCTCGGATTCGCGCGTCGCGCTGGCGCGCCTCGTCGCGCACGAATGTGACCTGGCTCTCGTCGGCTCCCGGGCACGCGACAAGCGCCTCGTCTTCACGCCCTTCGCCGAGGACGAGGTGATCCTGGTAGCGCGGACGGACGGTGCCGCGGCCCGCTCCCGGCTCTCGACGCGAGAACTGCAGAGTGTGCGCCTCATCGTGCGCGAGGAAGGCTCGGGGACTCGGGAAGCCATCGCCCCTCTCCTCTCCCGGCACGCCTCCGATCGCGTCGACCGCGCGACCCCTGTCCAAGCGGGGAGCACGGAAGCGGTCCGACGCTGCGCGCTTCAGGGGATCGGGATGGCGCTGCTTTCACGGCGCGCGGTGGCCGAGGATCTCGCCGCCGGTCGTCTCCGGGTGGTGCAAACCCCGGGACTCCCGGTGCGCCGGAGTTTCTACGCCGCTCGCCTGCGGACGGCCACGCCGTCCGCCGCCATGCAATCCTTGCTACAAATTCTCATTCCAAAAACTCGATAGCGAGGATCGAGTCTATTGAACATCCAGGCTTGACCGATGGCTGCCGGTGACCTACACAACGAGACACATTGGACTCCCATCGTCCCGCGAAGGAGGATCCCCGATGCCCCACGCTTATGGGATCGAGACCAAGGCCACCGCACTCGCTTCCAAGGCTGCGTCGCTGGCGCGCGAGGTGCTCGCCCGCCATGCCGCCCAAGTCGATACGCAGGCGCGTTTTCCCAAGGAGGGGATGGCGGCGCTCGCCGAGCAGGGCTTCCTCGGTCTCTGCGTCCCGTCCGCAGTCGGGGGCGGCGGCGAGGGGCCCCGTACCTTCGCTGCCGTGGTCGAGGAGCTCGCCGGGGTCTGCGCCTCCACGACCATGGTCTACGTCATGCACGTGGCCGCGCAGCAGGCCATCGCCTCCTCGGCGGTGCTGAAACGCCGTGACGAGGTGCTGCGCGCCATCGCCGCCGGCAAGCACCTCACGACCCTCGCGTTCTCGGAGAAGGGATCGCGCTCCCAGTTCTGGGCGCCGGTCTCGCGCCTGGCGGAGCGGGACGGGAAGCTCGTCACCAACGCCCAGAAATCCTGGGTGACCGCGGCGCAGCATGCCGACTCCTACGTCTCCAGCGCCCAGCGGCCGGGAGCCGCTTCGCCGCTCGAGTCCACCCTCTATTTCTTGCGTCGCGATGCCAAGGGTGTCCGGATCGCCGGCCACTTCGATGGCCTCGGACTCCGGGGCAACGACTCGGCGCCGGTCGTCCTCGAAGATGTCGTGGTCGAGCAGGACGACCTCATCACCCCGAACGGCGAGGGCGCCAAGACCATGCTCGAAGTCGTGCTGCCATGGTTCAACATCGGCACCGCGGCGCTCGCCAACGGCCTCTGCCGAGCCGCCGTGGTGGAGACGGCGCAGCACCTACAGGAGGCGGAGTTCGAGCACACGGGGCAGAAGCTCCGGGACCTGCCGAACCTGCGCGCCCGGCTCGCCGAGATGGCCATACGGACCGAACAAGCGCGCGCGCTCCTCGGCTACACGCTCGGCGAGCTGGAGCGACCTTCGGCAACCACGCCGCTCTACGTCCTGCAGACGCGGCTCGCCTCGCTCCAGGCCGCGAGCGACGTGACCGATCTCGCCATGAAAACGTGCGGCGGCGCGGCGTTTTCCCGCCACCTCAGCATCGAGCGCGTCTTCCGCGATGCACGGGCTGGTTGGGTCATGGCGCCGACCGTCGATCATCTGAGCGATTTCATCGGCAAGGCGCTGACGGGCCTGCCGTTGTTCTGAAACCTCCGAGGCAAGGCCAATGCCGGGCGAGTCCGAGCACGTCTGGGCGGTTCGCGCCAGCCGCGTGAGTCCGAGCGAGGCGCGCGTCTACGCCCGCAACCACGCCTTCGCGGTGGGCGCACAGGCCAGCCTCCGCGACCAGGACGAGCACCCGAGCGCCGTCGAGTACCTCCTCGGCGCGCTCGCCGGCGACCTGCTGCGCGGTTTCGAGGTGCAGGCGGCGCGCCGTCAGGTGGAGGTGCATGCCGGGGAGGTCAACCTTCAGGGACGCCTGCACAACGCCCTCGTCCACTTGGGTGTGATCGGTGAAAGCGGCCACCCCGGGCTCGCAGCGGTCACGGGCACGTTCTACGTCAGCACCGAGGCGGAAGGTCCAGGACTCGAGGAGATCTGGCAGGCGACGCTCGAACGCTCGCCGCTGTACCACACACTGTCACGCTGCGCCACGGTCTCGATTCGACTGCAAGCGGCGCCCTAGGGGGGAAGGAGTCGCGATGCCCAAGCCGATCCTCGTCGGAGCCGTCATCTACGAGCCCAAGGTGGCCGTTATCTGGGACATCATCAAGGAGTTCTTCGCCGCCGAAGGCTGCCCTATCGACTGCGTCTTCTACAGCAACTACGAGCTCCAGGTGACCGCTCTCCTGCAGGGGCACATCGACATCGCTTGGAACTCGCCGCTCGCCTGGGTGGACGCCCAGCGCCGCAGCGGTCGCCGCTGCCGCGCCCTCGCCATGCGCGACACCGACCGCGATCGGAAGACCCACATCGTTGTGCGTGAGGATGCCGGCCTGCGCCGTCTCGAAGATCTGCGCGGCAAGGTCGTCGCCACCGGGGCGAAGGACTCGCCGCAGGCCACCCTCATCCCGCTGCAACTCCTGCGCCGGCACGGTCTCGCCGGCGGCGATGTCCAGGTGCGCCGCTTCGATGTTCTCGTCGGCAAGCACGGCGATCACATCGGTGGCGAGCGGGACGCGATCGAGTGCCTGAAGCAGGGGGAGGCCGATGCGGCCTGCGTGCTCGACCTCAACTGGGAACGCTGGACGGCCGACGGCACCGCCGACCCCTGGCGGCATACGATCGTTGCCACGACGCCGCCCTTCGACCACTGCAACTTCACTGTCGCCGAGGACTTTCCCGAGAAGCAGGCGAAGCAGTGGACGCAGGTGCTGTTCCGCATGTCCTACGACAATCCGGCGCACCGGGAGATGATGGACATGGAGGGTCTCAAGGCCTGGCTGCCCGGCCGCACCACGGGCTACGAGCTCTTGAGCGAAGCGACGCAAGACCAGGGATACTTCGCGGACGAGAGGCCATGAGGAAGCTGCCGCTCTTTCCGGTGACCAGCGTCGGGAGCTGGCCTCGTTCCCCCGAACTGCAGCGGGCGCTGGCACGCAAGCAGCGCCAGCAGCTGGCACCGGAGGAGTTCGATCGCATCGCCGACACGGCGGTGCTGGAGGCGCTTCGCGCCCAGGAGGCCGCCGGCTGTGACATCGTGACCGACGGCGAGCAGCGCCGCGACAACTTCTACTCTTTCGTCGCCGAGAAGCTCGAGGGCGTCCGCCTCATGTCGCTCGCCGAGATGCTCGACATCGTGGAGGACAAGGAAGGCTTCCGGCGGATCCTCGACACTCTCGACGTGCCGGCGTTCTCCATCCACAACCCCACCTGCGTGGGGAAGATCCGGAGGCGCGAGCCGCTGGCGCTGGACGAGTACAACTTCCTGCGCCAACACACGGACAAGCCGATCAAGGTGCCGCTGCCCGGGCCCTACATCCTCACCCGGGCCATGTGGGTCAAGGAAGCGACGCGCTCGGCGTACGCCTCGAAGGAGGAGCTCGGCGAGGACGTCGTCGCGGTCCTCCGCGAGGAGGCTTTGTCGCTCCGGGAGGCGGGCGCCGACTTCATCCAGTTCGACGAACCCGTGCTCACCGAGCTCGTCTTCACCCAGGGCCAGACCCGCACCTTCATGTGTGCGGCTCTCGCAGCGCGCAAGGACCCGGCCGCCGAGCTCGAGTTCGCGGTAGAGCTCATCAACCGCGTCGTGCAGGGGCTGGACGGGGTGCGCACCGGCGTCCACATTTGCCGCGGCAACTGGAGCCAGAACGAGGAGACACTGCTCCGCGGCTCGTACCAGCCTTTGGTTCCCTACCTCGAGCGACTGCAGGTGCAGCAACTCGTGCTCGAGTACGCGACGCCGCGGGCCGGCACCCTGGTGGCGGTGGCCCACAAGGAGCTCGGCCTCGGCGTCGTGAACCCGCGCACCCCGGAGGTCGAGTCGCCGGAGGCGATCGTGGCGCGCGTCCGGGAAGCCCTCCGACAGCTTCCGGCCGAGCGCCTCTTCCTCAACCCCGACTGCGGCTTCGGGACCTTCGCGAGCCGGCCGATGAACGCGCCCGCGATCGCCCAGGCCAAGCTCGCCGCGGTCTCGGAGGCCGCCACGCGACTGCGGAGCGAACACCGGTAGCCGACCGGAGAAGGCACCTGGGAGTGGCACCCACCTCCCTCGGCCCGCACCCCACGCTCGGCGCCTTCTCTTTGCGGGGCCGAGGGATACGGCCGCCGCTTGCCAGCCGGGCTGCAACCGTTGGCGGAGCAATCATTCAGTCAAGTGTTTAGCTGGCCCGCAAGGGCCCAGGCCCAGGGTCCTTCACCCGGCATGCAACTTCGTACGAAGATGTTCGTATTGCGAAATACGAACGGCTTCGTACATTGTGAGGGGCGGCAACCCCGGACCAGGGAGAGAAGGATGCGGGGGCGGAAACCGACGAACGCGGAGCTCGCCATCCTACGCGTCCTCTGGCGGCAGGGTCCCAGCACGGTGCGCCAGGTGCACCAAGGGCTCGAGCGAGGGGAGGCGGTGGGATACACCACGGTCCTCAAGCTCCTGCAAATCATGGTGGAAAAGGGCCTCGTGCGGCGCGACGCCTCGTCGCGCTCCCACGTGTACACGCCCCGCACCAGCGAGGGTGCGACCCAACGGCGGCTGGTGCAGGAACTGCTGGAGCGCGCCTTCTCGGGCTCGGCCCTCGGGCTCGTCATGCAGGCGCTCTCCGCCAAGCCGCCCTCGGCTTCGGAGTTGCAACAGCTCCGCGACCTGCTCGACGGCATGAACGGAGGCGAAGGATGAACGCGACGCAGGCACTCGGGTGGGCGCTGCTGCACTTCCTTTGGCAAGGCGGCGCTGTCGCCGTCGCCTTGGCGGGAGCTCTGCACGCCACGCGCCATCACGCCTCGAGCACACGCTACTTGCTGGGTGTCATCGCTCTCGCCGCCATGCTCGCGCTACCCGTGGCGACGGCGCTCCACCTCACCATCGCAACGCCAGGCCCCGGGGAGGCCACTCGCATCGCAGACCTTTCTGGCGCAAGGCATGAACTCACGGGAGGCGGAGCCAGCGTCGCCGAACCCGGGGGCAACACCACGGGAAGCCCCGGTGGTTCCCTCGACCGCGCTGACGCACCCCCGACGTCATCAGGGTCCGAACCGGCCTCCACGGAGGAGACAGGAACGCTCCGGGCATCGTCTTCGGCTGCTCCCCGACTCGCAGGAATTCGTTCCCTCACCGGATCCCTGGCAGCACGCGCCGGGGAACTCGCTCCCGGCGCGATTCCTTGGCTCCTCCGCTTCTGGCTCGTCGGCGTGCTGCTGTTGTCCTGCAAGCTCCTCGGCGGCTGGTTGCAGGCCCAGCGCCTCGTGCACGAAGGCACGCGACCGGCACCAGCGGCTCTCGAGGACATGCTCGAGCGCCTGCGTGAGAGGTTGGGGTCGATGCGCCCCGTGCGCGTCCTCGAATCGGCGGTGGTGCAGGTCCCGGCGGTCATCGGCTGGCTGCGCCCGGTCGTGCTCGTGCCAGCGAGCGCGTTGAGCGGTCTCACGCCGGCACAGCTCGAGCTCCTCCTGGCGCACGAGCTGGCGCATGTGCGCCGCCACGACTACCTGGTCAACCTGCTGCAATCCGTGGCCGAGACGCTTCTCTTCTATCACCCGGCCGTCTGGTGGGTGTCCCGGCACATCCGCGGCGAGCGCGAACTCTGTTGCGACGATCTAGCCTTGGGGTGTGGGGCGGAGGCCTCTTTGTACGCCCGCACCCTGCTCGATATGGAGGCGCTGCGCGTCGCGCCGCAGAGTTTGGCGCTGGCTGCAACGGGTGGCGATCTGGGGCGACGCATTCGTCGCCTGCTCGTGCCAGAGCCGCATGCCGAGACCTTTCCGCGCTGGATGGCGGCGGCCTTCGGGATGGCGGTGGTGCTCGCGATCGCCGGGGCCGTACAACTCTCGAGCGGCGTGAGAACAGTTGCCGTTGCCGCCTCGGGGGAGGCGGCGACACCCACGATCGTTTCGCATCCGGACCCCAAGGTCGCGCTCGAGCAGCGCTGGCAGTGGGCGACGAGCGAGGCCCGCTCGCGAAAGCTGCGCTCCTACTGGATCGGCTACACGATTCGCCCCTTGCCCTACGGGGAGGGCAGCGTTTTCTTCGGCCGGATCGAGGGCGACAGGATCACCGGCCACGGGATCTCCCTCGGTGGCCGGATGTCGAGCTTCGGTGATTTCGAGGGCTTCACGCTGCCGGGGGCCGTGCTGCCCACGAGGCTCGGCGCACCCGACGAGGTCGCCATGCTCTTCCAGTTCGAAGCCGGCGGCAAGACTCTCACTCGGGTGCACATCTCCAGCTTGAAGCTGCCCGTGGATCTCGAAGACCATCCTCTCCTCTGGCTCGGGCCGGGCGACGATGCATCCAGCCTCGCGCTCGTCGAGCAGCTCGATCGCGACAACCCGGATGTGGAGATGCAAGCGGACCTCGTGGCGGCGATCGGCGTGCACCCGACCTCCAAGCTCGTGGTCCCGCTCCTGCGCGGGCGGCTCGAGGGCCAGCGCCCCACCGACGTACGCAAGGAGGCTGCCGAATGGCTGGCACGCCATCCCGATCCCTTGGCGCTCCAGTCGCTCACCAGGGCGGCACGGGACGACCGCTCGGCGGAGGTACGCCGCGAAGCGGCGGAAGCCGTTGGGGAGATGCGCCTGCCCGCCGCCGCCGATTCGGCCATTGCACTCGCGCACACCTTGCGCGATCCCGAGGCGCGCCGGGAAGCCGTGGAATCCCTCGGCCACGTGGACGATCCGAAGGCGGTTGCAGCGCTCGAGAAGATCGCCGCTTCCGACCGCGATCTCGACGTCCAGCGCGAGGCGGTGGAGACGCTCGGCGAGCACCAGGACAAGGCCTCCCGCACCACTTTGGAGAATATCCTTCGTTCCCACCCGGAGCAGGACGTGCGGCGCGAAGCGGCGGAGACGCTGGGGCAGTCACTGCCGCCCGAAGAGGCGGAGCGGGTCCTCGGCGATCTGCTCGCCAGCGAGCCGAGTCCGGATGTGCAGCGCGAGATCGTCGAGACGCTCGGCCAGGCCCTCCCGCCAGAGCACGCCGTCGAGGTGCTGACGCGGATCGTGCGCAAGGGACCGAGCATCGACGCACAGCGCGAGGCAGTCGAGACCCTCGGTGACCTCGACGTGACGCGCGCTCACGACGTTCTCTTCCAGACTGCCCGGTCGCATCCAGAACCTGAAGTGCGGCGCGAAGCACTGGAGACGGTGGCGACTCACGGTCCCACGGGGCGGGCGCTGGACGTCCTGCAGGAGGCAGCGCGGAAGGATGAATCGCCCGATGTGCGGCGGACTGCCCTCGAATCGCTGGCGGACATGCCCGACGGCGCCGGCATCCCGGCCCTCATCGATGCGGCCCGCACCCATCCCGACCCGGAGATGCGCCGTGAAGCCCTCCGGATCCTGGTGGAGAGCCCCGATCCGCGCGCACAGAAGCTCTTCGAGAAGGCTCTGAACGAACGCTGATGGAGCACTGAGCGTACAGCTTTTGGCTCACGTCGCTGCCGAGGTTTCGGGGCGGCCGCCTTTTTCCGCTTCCCAATCCTCGACCACACGGTCCATCTCGTCCACGAGGGCGCGCTGGCGCTCGCGCAGCTGCTCGGCCAGCCCGCGCCGGCGAAGCGACAGAGCGAAAGCGCGTAGGTCAGCACGCAAATCCTCGTAGTGCTCACGCCAATACAGGGTGACGAGGCCTGCGATCGGCAGGAGGATGGCCGCGACTGCGAGCGCTAGGCCTCCTCGAGCGCGAACCACGAGCACCAGCCACACCGCGTAGACGAGCGGAAAGGCGGCAAGCGCGGTGACGAGCTTGACCGTGGCGATCGCTTCGTAAGCCGGGCGATGCAGGCGGAGCACCGCCCGCGGCGCCACGTACGGGAGATACCAGGCCACGACGCCGAGCGCCGCGAGAGGCAACCCGAGCACGGCCAACAAACCATCTCTCCCGAGGGCGCGCAACGTCACCCACCACGTCTGCGCCTTGGGCAGCTCGCCGTCCTCGATTCCCAGCCGGGACAAGCGGGCAGCGTGGGAACGAACGGCCCCGGCGAGGCGAGCGAACCTCGCTGGATCCTGCGCCCGCAGCCAGTTCATCCCCGCCGCGAACACCTGGAGGCGCGGCAGTCGGGTGGCGAGCGCGTCGCGCTCACCCGGCGCTTCGAGGCCGCGCTCGGCTACGTAGAGAGCCTCGGCGGCATGCAAGAGCACTTCGTCCTCGGGTCCTTGGAGCTGGAGCGTCACCGCTTCCAGCGCCTCGGCAATCGCTGCGGTGAGGGAGCGCACCGCGGCCACCGCATCGCGTGCGTGCGCCTCCCGCCAGGCGCCCGTTTCGAGCGCCGCACCGACAGAGGCGGCCGCCTCGCCGCGGAAAAACGCCTTGCGCCGGTAGGTGAGTCCGATGGGCACGATCCGCAGCCCCAGCTGCCATTGCGCTTCGGCCTCGGCGCGCAGGGCGATGCGTGCCGCCCCCGTCTTGAGCGGTGCCAGCTCCGGCTGCGAGTGACTCGTCCCCTCCGGGAAGACGAGCACCGCTTCGCCCTGCCCTAACGCCGCCACCGCAGCATCGAAGGTCGCGTCGTTGCGCCCGAGGAGCGCCGGATCGTCCTGCGGCCGGTACACCGGCAGGCCACCCAGTTCGTGCAGCACTTGACCGATGACCGGTCGTTCGAAGAGAGGCGCGCGGGCGAGAGGATGCACGGGCCGCCCAGCGACGCAGAAGACGACGAGCGCGTCGACGAGGCTGTTGGGGTGGTTGGCTACCACGAGCACGGGGCCGTCTGGAAGAGCGGGTCCGTCCCGCCCGAGCTCGTAGAAGAGTCGCGTTGCCCACAGCGCGCCGCGTGCCACGAGCCGGACTCCGAGACCGAGCACCGTGCCTCCCCGAGGCGACCAGGCCAAGCGGGTGTGCGTGAAGCTGCCACGTCTGCTTCTACGCCACGCGCCGCTGCGGCTGCAGCCGACCCACGGTAGCCGAATTCGGCGCCCCCAGGCTCCTCAACGAGCGTTCAGGAGCGAAAGCAAGGGCGCACCATCCATGCTGACTGTGGCGGCTTGTGGATCTCGGATGCTGCCAGTAAGCTGTTACTTCGCTTGAAGTTGGCGTCCAGAACGCAGAAGGTGGAGCAAGGATTCCTGGCTCCTCACTCCCGCCGCGTCGAGGTTGCACTGACGGTGCCTCTCACTCCGGGAATGAAACTCGGACCGTACGAGATTGTGGCCCCCCTCGGCTCGGGCGGCATGGGGGAAGTGTGGCGAGCCCGGGACCCGAGGCTCGATCGCGAAGTCGCGATCAAGTCGCTGCCTGCAGAGTTCGCCCAGGACGCCGAGCGCCTGGCGCGCTTCGAACGGGAGGCCAAGATTCTCGCCTCCCTGAGCCACCCGCACATCGCCGGCATCCACGGTCTCGAAGAGGCCGGCGGTGCCCGTTACCTCGTTCTCGAGCTCGTGAGCGGCGAGTCGGTGGCGCAACGACTGAGCCGCGGGAGGCTGCCGCTCGACGAAACCCTCGCTCTCGGCCGCCAGGTCGCAGCGGCGCTGGAGGCCGCGCACGATCGCGGCATCGTCCACCGCGACCTCAAGCCGGGGAACATCATGGTGACGGAGACGGGGGAGGCGAAAGTGCTCGACTTCGGCCTCGCCAAGGGAGGCGTGGCCGCGGGAGCGGACTCCAACCCCGACCTCACGGCATCGCCCACCATGACTTACGCGGCGACGCACGCTGGCGTGATTCTCGGAACCGCGGCGTACATGAGCCCGGAGCAAGCGCGCGGGAAGAGCGTCGACCGCCGCACCGACATCTGGTCGTTCGGCGTCGTCTTGTTCGAGTGCCTGACAGGAAAGCAGGCGTTCGAAGGCGAGACCACCTCGGACCTTCTGGCCCGCATCCTCGAGCGGGAGCCGGACTGGAAGGCGTTGCCGGCCAGCACGCCGCCGCGCCTCGTGGAGCTGCTGCAGCGCTGCCTGCGCCGGGACGCCAAGGAACGGCTGCGCGACATTGGTGACGCCCGCCTCGGGCTCGACGAGATCGCACAAGGCGGCGCCCCCGCCGCACTGGCGGAGGAGCGCGCCCATCCTGGGCGCGGGACGCTGTGGCTCGCCATCGCCGCAGCCGTCCTCCTCACCGCGCTCGCCACGGCCGGTGCCATGCGCCGCTTGTCGCGCCCGCCCGAGCCTCGCCCCCTTCGCCTCTCGGTGCAAGGACCCGAGGATGCGGTGTTGAGCATCGAGGAGACCGACGTCGTGATCTCGCCCGACGGTTCCATGCTCGCGTTCGCGGCCACCGATTCTGCAGGCATCTCGCACCTTTGGCTGCGGCCCTTGTCCTCGACGCAGCCGCGCCAGCTTCCAGGTACGGAGCGCGGCGTCATCCCGTTCTGGTCCCCTGACAGTCGGAATCTCGCTTTCTTCGCCGACGGGAACCTGAAGCGCGTCTCCATCACGGGCGAGGGCATGCAGATCCTGTGTGCGGCGCCGAATCCCCGCGGCGCCGCCTGGGGCCCGGGGGATGTCATCCTCTTCGCGCCTGCCGCTTCGGGACCCCTCCTGCAGGTTGCCGCCACCGGCGGGCAGCCGAAGCCTGCCACGACGCTGGATGCTGCCAAAGGCGAGAGCGCGCACCGCTTCCCGAGCTTCCTGCCCGACGGTAAGCACTTCCTCTACGTCGCACTTCCGGGCCAGGAGTATCAGTACGAGACGCACGTCGGAACTCTCGACGGCAAACCCGGCCCGGCTGTCGTGAACGCCACCGGCGTCGCCGTCTATGCACATCCCGGTTTCCTCGTCTTCATGCGGCAGGGCACGGTCTTCGCGCAACGCTTCGACGCCCGGGCACTCCGGACCAGTGGGCCGGCGCTGGCTCTGCGCGACTTGAGGGACGTCACGGCTGCCT
This sequence comes from Candidatus Krumholzibacteriia bacterium, assembly GCA_035649275.1. Taxonomy (NCBI): domain Bacteria; phylum Candidatus Krumholzibacteriota; class Candidatus Krumholzibacteriia; species Candidatus Krumholzibacteriia bacterium. Next base: position 2,754 of record DASRJW010000098.1, on the reverse strand, counting down.
ACGCGGGATCTCCAGCCGTGTCGGTGTCGGCCGACGGCATTCTCGCGCAGGCCGCCCCGAACACGAGCGATGAACGAGTGGACGTGTTGGACCGTGAAGGCCGACGACTCGGGAGCCTACCACTACCCTCAGGATGGTTGGGCCAGCCACGCGTCTCGCCGGACGGCAAGCAGTTCGTCGTGGCGTACACGAAGGTGGGGTCGTCTTCCTCGGTGATCTACGTCGTCGATCTCGTCCGCGGCATCTCGGCGCGTTTCATCTCCGAGGGTCCATTGAACCTCTCCCCGATCTGGACGCCCGACGGTCGGCGGGTGATCTACGGTTCCGACCGGGCTGGCGGGCGCAACCTGTACTGGAAGCGTGTCGGCGGCAGCGGGGGCGAGGAACTGCTCGCCGACGTGCCGAACCTGTTCAACGATCCGAACGACGTGACGCCGGATGGCAAGTTCGTCGTCTACCGCTCGCTCAGCGGGCAGACGGGGGAGGACCTCTGGATCGTCGGGCTGGAAGGCAGCGGTGAAGCGCGGCCCCTCATCCAGACCCAGTTCAACGAGAACAACGCCGCGATCTCACCGGATGGGAAGTGGATCGCCTATCGTTCGGACGAATCGGGTGAATACCAGATCTACGTGCAGTCGTTCCCGGCGCTGGACCACAAGGTTCGCGTCTCGGTGGACGGCACGGTGGGCACACAGATGCGGAACACGCTCATGCGCTGGAGCCACGACGGCCGCGAGCTGTTCTTCATGAGCCGCGATGGCCACACGCTCCTGGCGGCGCCGATCGAGCCGGGTCCGGAGTTCCACGCCGAGACGCCACGTCCCCTTCTTCGCTTGCCGCGCGAGGTCGTGGACGCGACGATCTCGCCCGACGGCCAGAGACTGTACGTCATCCTGCCGAAACAGCCGGGTGGGCGTGGAGTCATCCAGCTAGTGATGAATTGGGCGGGGGAGTTGGAGGAGAAGAAGTGACGAGACCGAGGCCGGGGTGTGTGACGTTCCACGTGGGAGCCTCCCTGCCAGGCGCGAGCCCGCCGTGAGTCATGAGTGAGCCGATCGACCCTCTCCAGGCGGCCGTCAGCGACCGCTACACCGTCGAGCGCAAGCTGGGCGCCGGCGGCATGGCGACGGTGTACCTCGCCCAGGACGTGCGCCACAACCGCAAGGTCGCGATCAAGGTCATGGACCCCGACCTCGCCGAGCTCATCGGCGCCCCGCGCTTCCTGAAAGAGATCGAGACCACCGCGAGCCTCCAGCATCCCAACATCCTGCCCTTGTACGATTCCGGACGGGTCGGCACGACGGTCTTCTACGTGATGCCCTATGTCCAAGGCGAATCCCTCCGTGCCCGGCTGACCCGAGAGACCCAGCTCCCTGTGGGCGATGCGATCCGTATCGCCAGCGAAATCGCGGCGGCCCTCGACTACGCCCACCGCCATGGGGTCATCCACCGGGACATCAAGCCCGACAACGTCCTGTTCCAGGACGGCCGCTCCCTCGTGGCCGATTTCGGTCTCGCCTTGGCCGGAAGCAGTGCCGACGAATCGACCCGGATCACGAAGTCCGGGATGAGCCTCGGAACGCCGCAGTACATGAGTCCCGAGCAGGCGGCTGGGGAAAGGAACATCGACGCGCGGACGGACATCTATGCGCTCGGCGTCGTGCTGTACGAGATGCTGGCGGGAAGGCCACCTTTTGCCGGCCACACGGTCCTCGAGATCCTGTCCAAGGTCATCAAGGAGGATCCGCGCCCCCTCGTCGCGCAGCGCAAGACCGTACCGCCGCACGTCGATGCCGCGGTGGCGCGGGCGCTCGAGAAGCTTCCCGCCGACCGCTGGCAGACAGCGGCGCAATTCGCCGAGGCGTTGGTGGGCCCGGGGGTGTCGGGCCCGCAGCTGGCCCCGAGGCTCCCCGTCGTCCGCAGCTCCGCAGTGCCATGGGCCGCGACAGCCATTCTCTTGCTGGCGCTCGCGTGGATGGGCTTTCGTAGCGGCCAGAGCCCGCCACCCAAGGACGGCACGGTCCGCTTCGAGGTCGAATTCGACTCGGGGGTGCAACCCAGCTTCACCCCCATCGTGCGCCTGAGTCCGGACGGGCAACAGCTCTTCGTCACCGCCATGGTCCAGCGGCGGGAAGAAGTCCTGCGACGCCCGCTCGATCAACTCCGGATGGACGTGATCGCCGGTGCGGGGCAGGGCGATCAAGGAACCGGCAACAGCAGGCCCTTCATTTCGCCGGATGGCCGGTGGGTCGCGTATGCCAAGCAGGGCAAGCTGCGCAAGGCGCCGGTGGAAGGCGGCCCCGCCGTCGACCTCGCGGTGGCCGACTGGGCCGGCGGGAGTTGGGGACGGAACGGCCTGCTCGTCTACACGCGGGCCTACAACACCGGTCTCTGGATCGTGAGCGAAGGCGGCGGCGACGAGCGCATGCTCACCGCACCCGATTCGACGCAGGGCGAGCTCGGCCACTGGTGGCCGCAGATCCTTCCCGACGGCGACCACGTGGTGTTCACCGCCTACCGGACGCCCATCGAACGGGCCACGATCGAGGTCGTCTCGATCCGCACTGGCAGGCGCCAGGTACTGCAGAGGGGAGGCGTCTTCGGCTTCTACGTGCCATCCGGACATCTCCTCTTCGCGGTGGGGGAGACCATCCGCGCCGCCCCCTTCGACCTCGATCGCTTGGCCGTGACCGGCTCTGGGGTCCCTGTCGTCGACAACGTGGCCATGAATCCGACGGATGGCGCGGCGGCTTT